>DAINBR010000402.1:0-2809 GCA_036732865.1 Bacteroidota bacterium
TATCGGGTCTGGGCGTATCCAGTACTCCCAGCTCTCTATATGTGCGCGGCGGCAGCCATTGCTGCGGATCTGCTGATTTTCAAGCCTTCCTACACAATACCCGGCGTGGGCATCGTCCTTCTCGGAATTCCGGTCTATTTTGCCTGGCGGCGGTGGGGGAATAGCTCGTCCCGGACCTAAAAGAACCGGCTACATTTCCTGCACATAAAGAACCAACTGCGTTTCCCAAGGGTTCTTCCGATGACCCACAACACCCCCGAGAGTAATCCCAGAACCAGGGCTGCAGCGATTCCCGTAACCCGGTTCGGGTTCTTCACGAGGTCGATCAGGTTCAAGGAAGCCTCCCCTTTGAACCGTCCCGCCGGAGTGCTGTACCTTTCGGGGATTCTTGGCGGGCCGGAATCTTGCGGTGAGGAAAACGATTGGAGATAGTGCAGGAGGGCCATCCATGCCTTGAGCTCCTGTGTGCCGGGCTGAATTCCGTCTCCGTCGACAAGAGTCTCCTTCCAATCCTTAATGGCCGTACCGTCTTCCCGACGGGGTTGAATGGCAATGAGGCCATGACTGAGCGAAGATATTTCGCCGAGCATCATTCCGGTATAGAGACAGATGCAGACACGATAGAGTTGATCGTCCGCGATCGGACGGAGATTTCCGTTGAGCCCGATCAGCCCTGCCTCTGTCACACGATTAAGAGGAAGCCGGTAGGGGTTATAGCGGAAGCGTATGCCGGCAATTTGCAGATGCGCGTCTTCTTTCAATCCTGCGAGGGTGGTCTCGATTTCCAGCGTGTTCAGCAGGTCCTTGCCTGTGACATGAAACGTGACGAGCGGGTATCCCGGTTGCTTGTCCGTGCCCAGGCCGAGTGACAGAGCCTGAAAGACATCAGCAACAGTAAGCGGACCGCGGAGGAATGACCCGCGGATCATGCCGATCGGGACTATCACCGCGTCGATCGGATGATCGCCAGGCAGACTGGCCCTCGTGGCTGCGTAGCGATATGCGTCTGCAATGAGATCCCCAAGGCCCGTTTCTCCAGGGTGCGCGTATGCGTACTCCACCGGTTCAAAGTCAAAACCGGATTCCGCGACAATCTGATTCTGTGTCAGGCCATAACGTGCGGAAAACGTGCGGTCAACGAGGTCGCCGAAGGCTGAGATCTCTCCGGCGATTGTGGTGTCTTCAGGCAGCGTTGAGTCGATAGGCATGAGCTCGTAGTGTTCGAAGTACGGACGTGCCGGAGGAGTGAGCTGCACGTCGACTACTCCCAGATGCGAGCCGAATGCTCCGGCAGAGCAAATAATCGTGCTTCCCACCAGCTGGGGTTTCTGGAACCTCCGGTGCGTGTGGCCGCTTATAATGATATCGATCCCGGGAACCCTGCGGGCGAGCTCGAAATCATCGCCGCTGTGCTGATTTTCCGACGTTCCCGTATGCGACAGGCACAAGACGATATCGGCCTTTGCCGAATCGCGGAGCAGTCGAACGGTATGTCGCGCAACTCCGACGAGATCCTGGAATGCTGCACCTTCGAGAAATGGCAGGTCGGCCGCTGCGTCTTCCCCCATGAGCCCGAAGACACCTATGCGCACGCCTTTCCGTTCGATGACGGCCAGGTGCCGTACACCATACGCCTCGAACGACCTCCTCAGAAGACCATTGGCCGTTGTAGGGGCGCTGATATCCAGATTTGAAATGATTGCTGCCGGAAGCCGTTCTCCCTTGGTGCGGGCATTGGTGAGGTAGTCGGCAAGCCCCTCGAGGTGGAAGTCGAAATCATGATTGCCAAAAGTGACGACATCGTATCCCATTGCGCCCATC
Source organism: Bacteroidota bacterium (assembly GCA_036732865.1). Taxonomy (GTDB): domain Bacteria; phylum Bacteroidota; class Ignavibacteria; order UBA10030; family UBA6906; genus Fen-1255. The sequence continues at coordinate 1,822 of DAINBR010000402.1, forward strand.
AGGCGGAGTTCGGGGCTTTCGGTGAGGTAAAGGGCGTTGAATAATGTCCCCATCGTAAAATCGCCTCCGTCGACTATCACCGTTCCATCGGGGTTGACGGATGAGGCACGTTTCAGGGCGGTGGCGAGCCGCGCGAACCCGCCCGATGGTGCGTGTCGGCCCTCTGTGGTGACTACCGTCTGCGGGTTGAGCGTCGAATGGAGGTCGTGGGTGAAGAGAATTCTCAGCCGGGTCTGCGATCGGGCAGGTGCGGCAAGAGCCAGCGCCGTAACTGCAACAACCAGAAATAAGCGCACAAAGCCGGGAACGCGCATATCCACCGAATACCTATTGCCGTGTTGATCGTCCGGATGGTGCGGAACTGATCCTGCACATTTTCCGCGTGTTTGGCGTAGACAAATGTACTGAATATCGCCGTAGAATGCATGGTGTGGTAACAGTCGGCGTGCAGATCATGCGGTGTTATGGAGGAAGGTCCCACCCAATCCCGAATCGCAAATTTCAGAAATCGGAATTGGGTGGGGGAGAGGGATTTGTCGGAATCAACTATGCTTGCGGTACCGGTGCAGGGGGTTGAACAACCGCTGCCTGTCTGTTCTGGAACAACTCCCGGGTCTCATCATTCATGAGCAGCCAGATCGAATATACGCCGATGGCAGTGCCGATGGGGATATCGATGAGGCTTAGTATCCCCACAACCAGCGCTGTAATCCTGCCCCATTCACGTCTCAAGAGCACGCCGATGCCCGCCAAGACGCAGGGAATGGCGAGAGCGACGAGCAGAAGCATAAGTGCCGTACCAACGAAACCAAGGACCCCAAGGGCTGTGCTATCATCTGAAATCACTCCGATACCCGCCAGAAGTCCAAATATAATGATACCAATAAGCAGAATCAGCGCGCCTCTCGCGATATGGAGTACGCCGAGCAGTGTGATGTGATTCTGTTGTGTCATGCCGAGCCTCGCCAATTGCCAGGAATGGGGGATT
>DAINBR010000403.1:0-2790 GCA_036732865.1 Bacteroidota bacterium
CGGTATTTGTCGGGTTTCACGTCATGGGCCTCACGGAATGGAGCTTTGGCGATCAAGAGGTGGTCATCCTGCTCTGGGTCACAGTCGGGATGTCGCTGGCCGTCGGCAGAATGGCTCCGCCGCGGCAATCAACAACCTGAGACGGCACGACTGCAATGGCTACACTGACCGTCATTACCCTGACGCTCAACGAAGAGCACAACATCGGCGCTTGTCTTGAGAGTGCCCGATGGGCTGACGAGTTGATCGTCGTGGATTCCGGCAGCACCGACCGGACTGTGGAGATTGCCCGGTCGTTCACGCCGAAAGTGATTGACGTAGCCTGGGAAGGATACGGGGCGGCAAGGAACCACGCGCTGACGGAGGCGTCGGGAGATTGGATCCTCTGGCTTGATGCTGACGAGCGCGTCACCCCTGCGCTGGCCGAAGAAATCCGGAAGATCCTCCGGGAAGACGCACGATCGATCAATGGGTATGCGATCGCACGGCGTGCATATTTCCTCGGCCGCTGGATTCGTCACAGTGGTTGGTATCCCGGGCGGGTCGTGCGTCTGTTCAGACGTGGCACCGGACACTTTAGCGAGACGCGCGTCCACGAACAACTGCACCTGGATGGCATTTCCGCGTCCACACAGCACGACCTTCTTCACCACACCGATCCGGACCTGCAGCACTATTTTGTCAAATTCAACCGGTACACGTCACTTGCCGCCGACGACATGGCCGCCGCCGGGCGTACATTTAAGTTGCGGGATATCCTGCTGAGGCCCCCGTTTCAATTCGTGAAGATGTATCTGCTGCGGCGGGGATTCCTGGACGGCATCGAAGGCCTAATCCTGGCGGTCCTCTCTTCGGCCTATGTGTTCACCAAGTACGCCAAACTATGGGAACGCAGCCGCAAGAAAGCAGTGCCGGGGGATGGGTCCTGAATGTTCGGAAGTCAATGACTGAGGAGGCTACGATGGATAGCGCGAAAAAATACCAGCTGCTGTTTACCCAGCTCATCGTCATGTTTCACGCGGCGACCATGCAGCAGCTCGGCAAAGTGAAACACCCGGTTACCGAAAAAATCGAAAAGAATCTTGAGGCTGCCGAAAACACCATCGATATACTCGACATGTTACAGGTGAAGACAAAAGGAAATCTCGCCGCTGACGAAGAGATGCTTCTGACTCAGATACTGCAGGAACTTAAGCTTGCATTCGTCCAGGAGAAGCAATCATGAAATTTGCCATCATGGGCAATCTGGCAAAGCCGGGATTGAGCGAAGCGGTGGCGTCCCTGGTGTCCGCGCTGACCGCGGCCAGGGCCGGCTTCCTTGTCGATTCCGACATCGCGGATCTCCTGAAGGACGCAGACCACCCCATCCCACCCGGACACGCAGGGAGCAGTGAACGGTGTGTCAGTGAAGGGGAGATGGTGATAGCGTTCGGGGGCGACGGGACTATCCTCTCCGCGGCCCGCCTGGTCGGTGATCGAGCCACTCCCATTCTGGGCGTCAACCTCGGGAAACTGGGATTCCTGGCTGAACTGTCCCCGGAAGATATTCCCCATGCCGTCGCTGATTTGCTAGCTCACAACTACATCATCGAGGAACGGCTTGTTTTGGAGGCCACGGTGCCCTCTCAACCGGGGGTCATGGTACGCGGGGTCAACGACATCGTCGTGGACAAATCACGTTCTTCGCGTATGATCGATCTGGAGACGTACATCGACGGGGCGTTTGCGGTGACCTACCGGGGCGACGGGCTCATTGTGTCGACGCCGACGGGGTCAACCGGTTATGCGCTTTCCAACAACGGGCCCATTGTTATTCCGACCTGCGATGTCTTCGGCATCACCCCTATTTCTCCGCACACGCTTAACGGGCGGCCGCTGATCATACCAGCCACAAGTACCATACGCATTGCTGTGAGCTCCAGGGGCGGAGAAGTCCTCCTTTCCGCCGACGGGCAGGAAGAGTCGTTGCTGAAGCCTCCTATCGAGATCGTCGTCCGAAAAGCCTCGTACCCTGTGCGTCTGGTGAAGAGGAAGGACCGGACGTACTTTGATGTGCTGCGGGCAAAACTGTTCTGGGGGGCTGACGCGCGGTCGGTGTAACTGCGGTGTCACATTGCGGGATCGTCTCTCTCCGTCGTCAGTTGTTCTGCGCTCCCTCTCCGATCCAGGCGCGAATGCCGTTGATCTGATTCTGATTGAGCGGGTTCCGGTTCAGTGGCATACGGGTGCCCACACTTCCCTGGATGCGCAGCACGAGCATGCTCTGATCGGGTTTGTTGCGCACGACCACCAGCGCACCTCCGTACATCAGATTGTCGTAGGAGGTCAACGATAACATGCTCTGATGCGCTCCGTCATCGTGGCAGCCGGCAAGCGTGCAAGTCTGGTTGAAGAGCGGCTGCACCTGCTGTCCATAGCTGACGTTTGAAATGGGGAATACGATGTTTGACGGGCTGTCCCCGTCGACAGGGTTCTCGTCTTTGCATCCCGTCACGGCCAGAGCAAGTGTCAGGAATCCGGTTGCAACGACCCATTGTCTGATCCGAGTCGGACCCCTGAAAACGAAGCAAATCGTCATGCACGTTTCCTTTGTGAAGCCACTTATTACATCTTTGCACTAGTATATGTAACAATGGACTCGATTTCAAGACACATCCGCCTACCTCCGAGTGTTGCATATTCAATCGCATTATCGTACATTTTTCAACAGCGTTTTGCAATGCTCCATCGCGGAAGGACTCTTGTCGAGGGGCTGTAGCTCAGCTGGGAGAGCGCGTGAATGGCATTCAC
>DAINBR010000404.1:0-2768 GCA_036732865.1 Bacteroidota bacterium
ATCCGCCGGCAACAGATTGTGCACATTGAATGTCAACCAGTAGGTGTGTGCATCGTAGTGGTCGGTGAAATGCGGCGGCCACCGGTATCCCCCCGCCGGCACATACGACCACTTCAGCGAAAAATTTCGCAGGAACGGCACGGCAACCTGGGCCATGGCAAAGCCGAGGCCGCCCAGGTTGAATGCGAGATCGTACAGCGAAAAACCGAACGGACTGAACGCGTCGCCGACTTCTATGGAGAGTGCGAAGAACGCAGAACCCCCCGCCGCCACCCAGTACGCCGTCGAGCTGTCATACCCGCCCCAGAGCATGACGTTCCGGAACGAGTGGAAGTAGAAGTACGAAGTATAGGCGTGACCGATCTTGTCGATGCCAAGCGAGTAGTTTGTAAACAACCCGTCGTCGGTGAAATGGAATGGTTCGGAAGAGCACTTCCACCAATCGTAGTATGAGCTGACCAGCGAACCGGCAAAGAGCCCTCCCACTGCCGTGGTGGCAAGGATTTTCCGGGCGGACCATCCGGTTTCTGGAGGAGGCGCGGGATATGCGGTGAGTGTGTCCTGCGCCAGCAGCGGCTGTGCCGCCAGGAGCAGTATGCAGAGGTATCGCCTCATCGGGCGGACGGAGATCCCGCACGTTGTGCGAGAAAACTCTCCACGTGCCGGACTATCGCATCAAGATCGATCTGCTGAATACATTCTAGGTTGAAGGGGCAGGTACGTTTCCAGCAGGGCGAACAGGCGAGCCCGGCCGGGATGAGCTTGATACCACGCTCGTAGAGATCGATCTCCGCGGGGCAACTCACACCAAACCAGACCACAATCTCCTTCTTTAGAGCGATTGCCGCGTGCATGCCGAATGAGTCGCCCGATATCACGAGATCGCAGAGATTGATGTAACAGATGCCCTGACGAACGCCTTCCATCGTCGGTGTATTGAGGACCTTGCCGCCGACCCTCCGGGAAATCTCCGCATTCCGGATCGTGTCTTCCGGCCCCCCGAGCAGCAGGAGGCGGACACCTTCAATGCCCGCCAGCCGCTCGATGAGCTTCACGTGCTGATCAACGGTCATCTTTTTGTTCGGATAGAGTTCCGAACAGCCCGTGTTGAAGCCCACGACGAGTGCCGCCCGGCCAAGATCCTGCTGTGCTTTGTACTCATCGCAGAAAGCCCGCTCCTCCGGCGTGAGCACGAGCAAATATTCGTCGCGGCGGAACTCCAGGCCGAATTCATCGCATTGCAGCTGGGTAACGGTCTTCTGATTCACGTGGAATTTCAGATGGTCATCCAACCCGAGCCGGTAATTTTCAACTGCACCTGCGTTCAGCGGGATGATCTTTCCGTCATCATTCAACCCGAATCCCTTGCGTTTCCTTGCGGTCACTCCCATCATGAAGGCGGCGGAGCGCTGGGATTTGTCGACGTTCAGAGCAAGATCGAAGGCCATCCTGTTCAGAATCAGCCAGCTGTCAGGCTCCCAGAGATACACCCGGTCGATGAGCGGGTTCTCCTGCAGCAACGGTGCCGTATTCTTCAGCGTGATCCAGTAAATTGAGCTTTCCGGGTATTGTCGCTTGAGCGCCGGGAGCAAGGCCGTCGTCGCGAGCACATTGCCCATCGCATCCAGGTTGATAATGAGGATCTTCGTGCCGATGGGCTCCGGTTGCACGCACTCCTGCAAGCAGTTCTCACCCGGGAAGCACGGTTTGTACCCCGTGAAGTGTTTACACGCGGGAATCTGAATGGGAGATGTTGTCATTTGGCATCAATCGCCCGGGATTCATTGCATGGAGTTTTTCGAACGCGGAGAACACCGCGTCGACACTGAGCGCTTGCATGCAGGGATTGCCGATGGGGCACGAGGTGAGGTTGCAGCCCAGGCAGTCAAGCGATTCGTTGCGCACCGTCAGATTTTTCGCGCCGTACGGACCCTGGAGTTCGGGACGTGTGGGTCCGAATATGCCCAGCACTGGAGTCCCCACGGCCGCTGTGATATGCATGGGCCCGGAGTCGTTGCTCACAACGAACGCGCACCTTGCCAGCAGCGCGGCCAGCTGTGTGAGCGTCGTGGCCGGAGGGATGTACGGGGTGGAACGCATCTGCCGGGCAATGGTCTCCACCTCGTCCCTCTGCCCCGGTCCCCAGGTCAGGACAATTGTGCAACCGAAACGGTCGTGAATCCGGTCCGCGAGGAGCGCGAACTCCTTCAGGTGCCAGCGTTTCGTGTACCACCCGCCGCCGGCATTCACCCCCACCAGTTTTGCACGTTCGAGGTTCGCGCCGGACAGAGACTGTTGCACGAATGCCGCGTCATCCTCACCATAATAGAAGCGCAGGTTCCGGTCAACGATCGGCACGCCGATTCGTTCGAGGGCGTCGAGGTTGAACTGGCTGTTGTGCACCTCCCCGCCTCTGGGCGTCACCACCACGTTGTAGGCATACGTGCGCCCGCGGAACCTGTATCCCACGCGGCGGCGCGCCCCGCTCAACCGTGTCACCAGTGCGGTGCGGGGGTTCCCGAACAGATCGATCACGAGATCGTATTTTCCGCGGCGGACCTGGCGGATGAGGACGAGTCCGGACATCGTGTGCCGGTCATAGACAAGAATGCGGTTGAGCGCGGGCTGCAGGCGCAATGCGTCGACCGAGGGCGTCTCCGTGAGGAAGTCAATAGCGCTTTCGGGGAACGCCGCGCGCAGATTAGGGAGCACCAGCGCGGAGAGAACGACGTCCCCCACGGCCCGCAACTTGATCACCAGGATCCTGT
>DAINBR010000405.1:0-2740 GCA_036732865.1 Bacteroidota bacterium
ACGCTATCAAATGCGATTCCAGTTCATCCTGGTCGACGAGTACCAGGACACCAACAGGGTGCAGTATCTTCTGCTGCGTGAGCTGGCCGCCCGGCTCAAAAACATCTGTGTGGTCGGGGATGACGCGCAGAGCATCTACGCATTCCGCGGTGCCGACATCCGGAATATTCTCGATTTTGAAAAAGATTATCCGCAGTGCCGCGTGTTCCGGCTCGAACAGAACTACCGGTCCACCAAGACCATTCTGGGTGCGGCCGATTCGCTCATCAGGCATAACGAGCGGCAGATTCCCAAGAAGCTCTGGACGAGCAATGCCGCCGGCGACGCGGTAGTGCTGGATATCTGTGACGACGATAGAGACGAGGCCCGGAGGATTGTCAGCCACATCCAGGAGGAAACACACAAGCGGAAGCTAGGCCTGAATGACTTCGCCGTGCTGTACCGGACGAACGCACAATCCCGGACAATCGAAGATGCCCTCCGCAGGGCAGGGGTACCGTACGTCATCGTGGGAGGCGTAGCGTTCTACAAGCGAAAGGAGATCAAGGACATTGTGGCGTACCTGCGCGTCATCGCGAATCCGAAGGACGACGAAAGCGTCATACGGATCCTGAATGTGCCGGCGCGGGCAATCGGGAACACGACCTTGCAGCGGATCCGCACAGTCGCGGCGGCGGAGAGAATTCCGGTCATGGCTGCCCTGAACTCGCCGCGCCTCGAGGGACTGGTGGCGGAACGTACGCTGAAATCCGTCAGACAGTTCTACGCGATGCTGCAGAAGTATATTGCGCTAAAATCGGAAATGTCCGCAAATGAACTTGCCAGAGCTGTCGTAGATGAGACCGGTATCCTCCGTGCCCTCAAGGAAGAGAACACTCCCGAATCTCTTGCGCGCAGGGATAACATACAGGAATTAGTCTCGGCGTTGGCCGAATTCACTGACCAGCATCCCGGTTCGACTCTGGAGGATTTTCTCTCCGAAGTGTCGCTGGTCTCGGATGTGGACATGGCAGAGTTCGGCCGCAATGCCGTGACGCTCATGACACTGCACGCGGCGAAAGGGCTTGAGTTTCCGGTGGTGTTCATTGCCGGCCTGGAGGAGGGGCTATTGCCGATCTCACTTGCGCTCGACAGCAAAGAGGAAGTGGAGGAAGAGCGGCGCCTGCTCTATGTGGGGATGACGCGTGCGGAAGAGCGACTCTATCTCTCGTTTGCGCACACGCGCTACCACCAGGGAGAAATGCTCTATTCACTGCGTTCGCGGTTTGTCGATGATGTCGATCCGTCGTTTATTTTTTCCTCCGAGAAGACCGGTCTTCTCCGGCACGCGGCGGGTGGCACGGCTCCGGCATCATTGCGCACGCCGCGGTCCATGGCCCGCCCGGCACCCCGGCGGGCACCGGAATCGGATCAATTTGCGGCCGACACCATGCCGGACTACGAGAATCATTCCCAGGAAGAATTCGAGCCCCGGGTGGGATTACGCGTCACGCACGAAACATTCGGTACCGGGCGCATCGTCGCTTTGGACGGCCGCGGTGACGATGCACGGGCAATTGTAGAATTTACCTCTGTCGGACGGAAGAAGCTCCTTTTGAAATTTGCCCGACTTAGAATTCCCCAGTAGTTCTTCTTCAGTTTTGCTTCTTGACACTCAGCCGCCGATGGCGTATTTTGTGCAATACTCCTTCGAGAGTATCGTGCATAGTGAAAAGGAACTCAAAGTAGCGAAAGGTGCATGATGAGAAGTACGTGTCTGTTTGCCGCTGCTGCGGCGCTATTGGTGGTCGGGTGTGCATCTCAGCAGTCGGCAGAAGACCTCATGCCCCAGACTGTTGCCTCGGCGTTGCCTGACTCCCTCCCAGTTGAACCTGCTCCATTCGAAAATCTCGTGACCGACTCGGCGATTGTGTTCACCCAATCGTATGGAGTACCGGGCGACTCGTTGATTGCCGCGATGCTGGAAACCGCCCGGCAACACTACTTGTCTGCGACAACCGCTGCCGCAAACGGCGACTCCCTCCGTTCGGTGGTGCAGTTTGAGGAGGCAATTGCCCTGCTGGACGAGCTCAGCGACATCCCGGAAATCGAATCGAACAAAGACTTTGCTGACTTAAGCAAGGCGGTGGTGGAGGACTACGAGCAATCTATTGCGCGCATCGATAGTCTATCGCCCGAGTCTTCGATTTCAGCCCTGCGGGAGAAGATGAACCAGGTTACCGACCTGGCGGATACCGTCGCAATCGGACTCCAGACGACCGTTGTTCAAGGAACGACAGTCCCGTTGATGATGAATTCCCTCGTCGAGAGTCATATAGCATTTTACACCGGGCGGGGCCGCGTGCATATGGAGCGATGGATCAAGAATTCGGGACGGTACTTTCCACTCTTGCGCAAGATCCTGATCGAGGAAAAGGTCCCCGAGGAACTTGTGCACCTGAGCATGATCGAGAGCGGAGTGAATCCGAATGCGCGTTCCTGGGCACGCGCTGTCGGCATGTGGCAGTTCATAAAGGGTACTGGACGACTCTATGGACTGCGCACATCGTTTTTCCTCGACGAGCGCCGGGATTTTGAGAAAGCCACCCGCGCCGCTGCGCGCCACATGCGCGACCTGTACGAGGAATTCGGCGACTGGTATCTCGTGCTCTCGGCCTACAATTCCGGGGCGGGGAGGATTTATTCCGGCATCCGGCGCACCGGCTCGACGGATTTCTGGGAGATGCGGCGCCGCCTTCCC
>DAINBR010000406.1:0-2731 GCA_036732865.1 Bacteroidota bacterium
CATTGGGGATTGTCACCAAACCGTACGACGATGTGGAAATCCGCACTGCGATAGAACATGCGCTGGCTCTCCGGGAAGTCGAGCTTCGTCTACTGAGAACTTCATTGGCGGTATAGACCGTTCCGAGCAGTCCATCGCGAGCGGTCAGTTGCCTCAGGTTGATGGCCCGGACGGATACCTTGTTTGTTCCCCCCTCTTTGTGTACATTCCGACGCTGACACGCTTCCTTTGTCCATCATTGCATCTATTATTATCCGGAGGGTAACTGCCATGAAGCGGATGCTGCTGGTGGTGCCGCTCGCGCTTGCCATATTCCTGTTTGGATGCGGCAAGAGTGCCGAGCAGAAGAAACTTGAAGAAGCTGCCAAGGAAATGGGACAGGCTGGAGGAAAACTGGCCGAAGGCGCCCAGAAAATGGCCGAGGCGATGAAAGACATCAACGATGGGAAGAAAGTCGAGCCCGTCGACTTCCGGGAACTGAAAACGCTGTTGCCGGAGTCTCTTCCCGGCCTCACCCGGGGCAACGTAGAAGGTGAACGGTCCGGCACCATGGGGATCCAAGTGTCCATGGCCTCCGCGGACTACACAGACGAAAACGGCGTCTCCATCAGCATCAAGATCAGCGACATGGGCGGCCTCACGGGGGCCATGCGGCTGGCGACACTCGGGTGGACGATGGCGCAGATCGACCGGGAAAACAACGACGGGTACGAGCGGACCACCACCTTCAACGGGAACAAGGCGTGGGAACAGTATTGGACATCGAACCGGCACGGAGAACTGCACATTCTCGTGGCTGGGAGGTTTGTGGTCGAGGTCGACGGGAACCAGTGCGAGATGAGCCAGATCAAGGACGCAGCAGGCAAAGTGGATATCAACAAACTTGAAGCAATGAAAGATTTCGGAGTGACAAGCTAGTTCGGAGTGCAGCGCGCAATGACTTTTCCGCGTCCATTTTATCGCTGGCGCCCGCATCCCTGGCACGGACTCGACGTCGGTCCCAGCCCGCCGGATATCGTTCACGCATTCATCGAGATCACACCGTTCGACGTGATCAAGTATGAAGTGGATAAGGCCACCGGGTATCTCCGGGTCGACCGGCCGCAGCGGAGTTCATCGCTCCCTCCTTCCCTCTACGGATTTGTGCCCCGCACCTATTGTGCGGCGCGCGTGGGAGCGTTGTCCGCCCGGGGCCGGCATGGTGACGGCGACCCGCTCGACATATGCGTGCTCAGCGAACGTCCGATCAACAGGGCGGAAGTGGTCATGAATGCGCGCGTGGTCGGCGGCATTCTCATGGTCGATGGCGACGAGGCGGATGACAAAATCATTGCGATCCTGGAGAACGACGCTTTCTGGGGTGACGTAAGGGATATCGCCGACCTGCCAGAAATTCTCATTGAACGCCTCCGCCACTATTTCGAAACGTACAAACTCATCCCCGGCGCGTCGTCTCACGTGTCTATTGAAATCGCCTACGGCGCCGATCACGCACACAAGGTCGTGCGTGCGGCTATGGAAGACTACGAAGAAACGTTCGGAAGTTAGTCGTCGGCTTTGACTTCCAGCAGGACAATCCTGAACGACCGGCGGACTTCCGACCCCGCGAAGAGGATACCGAGCAGCAAGCTCAGCATGCCGAAGATGAAGATGCCAAGCGTAAACGAGTGGAACCACCCGGCGGGGACGAACAGGATGACGCCAAGTGCGACGGACGTGAGGACAAACAGGGCGATTGCACTCTGCAACGACAGGATGGCGTTGCGAACAAGCCTGCTCCGGACGAGCAGCTCCTGCGTCTGTTTGGAGATGTTCATGAACCGCTGGTTGTCTGCGTAGTCGAGGGTGTCCTGTTTCTGCAGCAAACGCACGTATCTTCTCCGCTCTTCATTTAACAGTCGGATCCGGTTGATGATGATAGAATAGCGGCTGTTGAGCCCGAGGAGCAGCAGGCCGACGGCGGATATTCCCACGGCCGGAGCGAGCAGAGATTGAATTATTTGCATCGGATTGATGGATTGATCGATCATGGAAGTGCCGGATATTGTGGGAAATTGATCTAAGATACGCAGAAACGCCGTGAAATTCCCAGGGCCGATAGATCCACCGCCCGCAGATTCATTTTCCACTGTTACAGGATCGGAGTGAAATGCGACCCGTTCGTTTTGTAGTCATCGGCCTTGGCGGGTACGGTCTGGTTCATATCGATGCCGTGCGTTGGCTTGCCCGGCAGAACCAGGGGCGGCTCGCGGGGGTGGTAGCGCTTGATGGCGATCGGAAGGCCCGACCCCAGCTTGCCGCAGATCTCGAGAAGGACGGAGTGATTTTGTATCGGTCGGTGGATGAGTTCTTCGACCGTGGAGTTGACGCTACCGATGTGCTGACGGTGCCCATTGGCATTCATGAGCATGTTCCGGTATCGATCCGGGCGCTCGACGCCGGTCTTCACGTGTACTGCGAGAAGCCTGTTGCGGCGACAGTGCAGGAGGTGGACCGGCTTATTGAAGCTGAAGCGCGGTCGCACCGGAAAGTCGCCGTCGGGTTTCAGCACCTGTACAGCGTATCGATGCAGCGGTTGAAGGAGCTGCTGACCGACGGCCGGCTGGGAACCGTACGCGACATTGCGCTGATGTGCGGCTGGCCCCGAAGTGTGCAGTACTTCCAGCGAAACGAATGGACCGGGCGCCTGCGCGTTGGTGATGATTGGATACTTGACAGTCCGGCCAACAAC
>DAINBR010000407.1:0-2721 GCA_036732865.1 Bacteroidota bacterium
GGGTCGGCAATTGCTCGCCGGAGAAGCGCACGGCATTCGGGAGATTCGTCTCCGCCGATCTGACGTATCACCTCGGCTCGCAGCCCGGGAAAACGTTCCCGGGCATACACTGTGATCAGGAGATTCTTTTTGGCCGCAGCCGGAGTCCCGGCAAGCGCGTGCAATGCGTCGAAACGGTCGATCATTTCGGGAGCGCCCATCACCTGTGCTTCGAGCTCGGCGAACGATTTTGGAAAGGAGATGCTTTTAATGATCCAGCTCCCGGGATCGCACAGGACAAATGCAATCTCCCGCCCGGCGGGATTCGGCACAGACACTGTCTGGGATTGTTGCGCAACCGTCTGGCGGGTCCGGTCGACACTTCCATCCCGGTAGTGCACTTCGAAGACCATAGGCATGGCAAACAGCTTCACCATGTCATTGGTCTCATGTACTTGTTGAACCAGCACGTCAGTCCGGCGTTGACCCGTGCGTGCGGTCACATCCTGATAGGAGACTGCGTAGCGGGGTTCACCGCCGCGGTAGATCCACTGTTCGAAGAACCAGCGCGGCGAAATGCCAAGCACATCCTGGAATGCCTGGTAGAAATCGTTGGTTTCGACGTTGGCATAGGCGTGCCGGTGAAGGTAATGCGTGATGACACGCCGGATGGCATCTTCACCGAATACGTACCGCATCATATCTATGACGCTGGATCCTTTGGAGTAGACCCTCTCTGAACCGGCGCGGGAATGCAGAATGGGGAAGAGGTTCTGCTCTGAGGCGCGAAGGGCGATGTCCTGTTCCCGGCGGCGCTCCCACTGGTATACGTCCTCTCCGCTGATCTCTTTCAAGAAGAGCTTGGCATAGAAGGTGGCGAAGCTTTCGTGAAGCCACGATTGTCTCCCGCTCCGCCCGGTAATGTAGTCGCCGAACCACTGGTGCGCAAGTTCGTGCACATTGACGCTGATGTAATTCCGGTCGAGGTAGGCGCGACGATCGACAAGGAAGAAATCGCCGAAGACGGTTGCCGTCGTGTTCTCCATTCCGCCATGGAGAAAATCCTGAACCGGGATTTGCGCGTACGACTCCCACGGGTAGGGAATGCCCGTTTCACGTTCCAGGAAATCTACTGCCTCGGCGGAATATCGATATGTGGGCTCCACGCGCTCAGGGGATTCCGGATAATACCAGAGGTGCAGGGGTACTCCGCTGCGTGAACGGCGCTCTTCGACATCATACTTCCCGATGCCGAGCATGACCAGGTACACTGCATGCGGATGGGACATGCGGTAATGCCATGTCGTCGTGCCGGCGCTGTTCCGGCGTTGACCCACAAGTGTACCATTGGAGAGTACCCGGTATCCGCTGTCGAACGTGATGATGGTCTCCGTCGTGAGCTTGTCGTTCTGCTCGTCGTAGCAGGGAATCCAATGCCGGTTGTCGATGCCCTGTCCTTGCGTCCAGATTTGCTTCCTGCTCCGCCCTGTAGGGTCGTTCCATCCGACAAAGTAGATCCCGCGGCGCGGTGTCGCCTCGTACACAAACGTGACGCTATCGACGGTGTCCCAGTGCAGAGGCCGCGAGAAGTGTACGGTGACACCCTCCGACGTGGTGCTGAAAGGCACGGACGCGCCATTCGCCCGGGCCGAGATGATACGAATGCCCGGCGCATTGAAGAACAGAGAGTCTACGCGCGCGCGCAACGGGGAGAACAGATGTGTGACTGTTCCCCGGACGAGCCCGATCTCAGGTTCGAAGGAGACTTCCAGCCGCATATGCCGCATGTCCACCTGGTGTTCCGCCGGCTCGTACTGCGGTTCATCGTACCAGCGCGCTGTCGGACTTTCCTGTGCATGCAGGATTCCTATGCAACACAACATTGCGATGAGCACGATACGGCGCTGGCCCTCCTCCCCCGCCCAATGCCCCTTGCCTCGTGCCTTCTCTCTGCCTCGTGCCATTTCTCTCTTCATTTTACCTCGAGTCCCAGTGTTCTTCCCTTATTGATGGCCGGGACCCCGTCTTTCATCCACACCGGCATCGGGGCGTCCTTCAGGAAATGATCGAAGAACTGCATCATGCGGACCGACAGGTCCTTGCTGTTCTTGCGGTGCGTGAGATTGTGCGCCTCGCCATTGTAGGTCAGCATCCAGCTTTGCTTCCCGAGCCGCCGCAAGGCAGTGAACAGCTCTATACCCTGGTACCAGGGGACCGCGCCGTCGTTGTCGTTCGCCATGATGAGAAGCGGCGTCGTGACCTTGTCGACAAAGAAGAGGGGAGAGTTTTCGATGTACAGATCACGCTTTTCCCACAGCGTTCCGCCGATGCGGCTCTGGTTCTTCTCGTATTGGAACATGCGGCTCATGCCGGATTCCCAGCGGATCCCACCGTATGCGCTGGTCATGTTTGACACCGGCGCACCTGCCATCGCCGCCCGGAACATCGATGTCTGCGTGACGATGTAGGCTGTCTGGTAGCCCCCCCAGCTTTGTCCCTGGAGGCCAATCCGAGCGGGGTCGACGAATCCTGTGGCAATGAGTTTTTTCACACCCGGGATAATACTTTCATAAGCGCTCTTCCCCGGATGGCCGACACGATAACGTATGTCGGGGATGAACACCAGGTAGCCGTTGCTGACGTAGTAGGCGATGTTGATCGACCCGCCCGGCCCCGGACGCACGAAGTTGTTCACACTCTGCGAGAGCTTCTCGTAGATGTAGATCATCAGCGGATACTTCT
>DAINBR010000408.1:0-2692 GCA_036732865.1 Bacteroidota bacterium
CCGGTTCCTCACCCGCTCGCAAGTACGACTGACGGATTGCCCAGAGTCCTCCGGCAACCAGCACAATGAGAAACACCCGCGTAGCATTAAACCACTCGAGGTGCGTGTGGAATGCATCGACGGTATTGCTGGACCAGGCCTGCACGAAGGATGCACCGCTGCCGGCGGCGAGAACGGTCGCGGCGGCGTACAACAGGGTGATCACTCTTCCTCCAGGCGTGGTGCGGGGGCGAGGGAAGAGACGCGTCAGATGGAAAAATGCGACAGGAATGAAGGCGTACATTGAAGAGAACACAATGCGGATAACCACCCCGAGGAAGGCGGGTGTGGTCACGTAGGAGCCCCACGTCGTTGAGAGCTGCACGGCCGTGGCGACGGATCCGAAGTGATACACCAGCGCAGCGGGATCCGCGGGTTTCTTCCAGACGACAACCAGTCCGACGCCGAAGAAAAGCGTACTGACGAGGATGACCGAGAAGAGATAAAAGGGTCCGTAGTAGTGCTGCAGAACGGCCTGTTCGATGCGCGGTCCAGTCGCTCCCGCAATGTTGAGTGTTACAGTATCGCCGATCCGGCAGCCATCCAACACAAACTCCAGATCCTCAACGTACCTCAAGGGGTGCCTGTTCACAGCGAGGAGGGCTTCGCCATCGCGCATTTGCTTCGTGAATGACTCCCCTGTGACCATGGTGCAGAAGACGGTATCATTCCAGGCGCTGATGACGATCGGCAGTCCGGGCTTCGCATTGATCTGCACAATGCCCGCACAGCAGAGGATGAATGCGACGACATCAATCAGGACGATCGGGATGCGCATGCGCGAATATACGGATTCATTTGTTCCTCCGCCAGCACATTGCATTTGCACCTCTTTTTCGGTATACTATGCGGGAATTTTCCCCGGAGACAATGGCACCGCAGGAGGAAGCCGGCGAGAAAGTCGTCGCATCGAACCGGAAGGCCCGGCATGAATACGCCATTCTCGATTCGATCGAAACCGGCTTGGTCCTGACAGGAACAGAAGTTAAGTCTCTGCGACAGGGAAACGCGAGCATCGCCGAGGCGTATGCACGTATCGCCCGAGGCGAGGTCTGGTTGGAGGGAATGCATGTCAGTCCGTACGAGCAGGGCAGTTACGCCAACGTCGACCCGCTGCGCACCCGAAAACTCCTCCTCCACAAGAAAGAAATCCGCCGGCTTCTCGCCCGCACCGGGGAACCGGGCGTGACGCTGATTCCGCTCAGAGTATACTTCAAGAAGGGTATCGCAAAAGTACAACTCGGCATCTGCAAGGGGAAACGGGCGTACGACCGCCGCCAGGACATCGCACGCCGGGAAATCGAACGCGACCTCAAGAGAACGTACGCACGGTAGATGAACGAACAGTTTCCACCGCTGAATGAACAGATGGATGTGATCCGGCGAGGAACAGCCGAGATCATCCGCGAAGAAGACCTTGCCCGCAAGATCGAACAATCCCTCAAGACGTCCACGCCGCTCCGTGTGAAACTCGGCTGCGACCCGAGCCGGCCCGATCTCCATATCGGTCACTCGGTTGTTCTGCGCAAGCTCAGGCAATTCCAGGATCTGGGGCATCAGGCAGTGCTCATCGTGGGCGATTTCACGGGCATGATTGGCGATCCTTCAGGACGAAGCAAGACCCGCCCCGCATTGACACTTGAAGAAACTCGCAGAAACGGTCAGAGCTACTTCGAACAGGCAACGCGTATCCTGTCCACCCACAAAGTTCAGATGCTGTATAACTCCGATTGGCTGGGGACATTGAGCTTTGCAGACGTGATTACGCTGGCCAGCAAATATACTGTTGCCCGGATGCTGGAACGCGATGACTTCGAGAAGCGCTACCGCTCGGGCGAGGCCATCAGCGTGCACGAGCTTTTGTATCCGCTCGCACAGGCGATGGACTCTGTCGCAGTCCGCGCCGACATCGAACTGGGGGGAACCGATCAGAAATTCAACCTTCTGGTCGGACGGGACATCCAGCGGGAATACGGTCAGGACCCGCAGGTGACTCTGACCATGCCGATTCTTCCCGGTACCGACGGTGTCGAGAAGATGAGCAAGTCGCTCGACAACTTCATCGGCATCAGCGAGACTCCACAACAAATCTATGGCAAGACGCTCTCTATACCGGATACGGTGATCTACGACTACATGCAGCTGGCGACCGCGATTCCTCCGCCGGAACTCGCTGAAGTCAAACGGCAACTCGAGAGGGGTTCGGTCAATCCCCGTGACCTCAAGCGCCGCCTTGCCCGGGAGCTGGTCGCGCTCTACCATGACGCCGCGGCGGCCCAGGCAGCCGAAGAAGAGTTCGACCGGATTTTCAAGAAGAAGGATATCCCCGACGAGATGCCCGAGGTCAGCATCACGACTGAGCGCGGCGCGGCGGGCATCATCCGCATGCTCGTGGAAGCCGGTATGGTGAAGTCCAACAGCGAAGCCCGCCGGCTGGTTGAGCAAGGGGGCGTCAGCGTTGACGGCGTGCGCGTCGACGATCCGGCGACAAACATCGTTCTGAACCATCCGGTGGTTCTCAAGGCAGGCAAAAGGCAGTTCGCCCGCATCACCGGTTCACAGAGCTGAAATCACGACAGTATACCGAACAGAAAGGAAGACACGAAATTGTACGTCCCGACAAGGATATTTTTCACCAAGGGGGTGGGCCGTC
>DAINBR010000409.1:0-2661 GCA_036732865.1 Bacteroidota bacterium
GGCTAGCTGTTTCTTGACCAGCTGTAAAGTGAGTTCCATCGGCCGGAGCAGGGAATCGTTGCCGGTCAGACCGTACGTGAACACCAGGTGGTCCAGAATGGTGCCTCCGCACCTGCTGGACCAGGAATAGTAGTCCCACATCATGTTAGGCTCGTGCCAGGTGGGTTCATCGCCGTTGATTGCTTCATCGGACCAGCGGATGGACGCCGGGACGATGCCTGCCGGTTTTCCTTTGTCGGTACGGAGGGATGCGGAGAGCCATGCGTGGGCCCATTCATCGGTCAGCCGGACATATCGTTCGTTGCGGGTTGCCCAGGCAAGGTACCGCAACGGCTTCAATGCGCGTGAGTTCATCTCCACATCACGATTGCGGGGCGGACGTTCATCGATGCCGCTTGCCCCGAGCCATGCCGACTTGAAGAAGCGGCGCCCGTAGCTGTTCTTCGCCGACCAAAGGTGCTCGAAGTAGTCGGGGGTGAACATCAATCGTTTCAGGTAGGTGGAGTCATCGTCGACGAGGAGGAGCTCGGGGGTGGAATCCGAAATGAACTCGGCCGAATGCTCGACATCGCGAACGTGTTTCGAGTATCCATTGTGTACACGCGGATTGACCCACACGGCATCGGCGAGGCGCTTCCACCCGCGAATGGTCGTCTCATCGCCGAACAACAACATCGGGATCCACTCTCGCAGGATCTCCACATCATCATCGATCTTGCCTCCCAGCTCGCCATTGGCACCCTGACGCGTGTTCACCCACCAATCAATTTCTGTTTTCAGCCGGCTGATAGCCTCGCGCTCCAGTACAGCCCAGCGGGGTGCATCCGCAGGTATCGGGAGATAATCGCTTGGGTCGGGTAGATCAACCCGCCGTCCGTTAAGCATGTCCAGCGTGCGATCGTCAGGATGCCTCTCACGTAGCCAGCGGAGATCCTCACGCCCGATGCTTGCCTGGTATCGTCCCCCCCGCTCAAGCACGAGATCATAACAGATCTTCCCCCTGACCCAGCGTGCTCGTTCGATGAGTGGATTTGTTTCCTGTGAGAAGTTTTCAATGTTCGCGTCGAGCAACATCAATGCCTGGTGCATTCGATCGAATATCGATACTCCGGTAATTTGCGTTGCCCACTCCCATCCCTCCATGTTCCTGAGCCGTTCCGCTTCGGCCAGCAGACCAACCTGCTGGCGCCAGTAGAACAGTTGTTCATCCGAAGTATTCTTTCCCAGTTCGCCCGTCAATGTACGAAAGAGAGCCTCGCACGAGACCGTGGACCCATACGTCCCGGCATCCGCAATCAACCTGCCGTACTTCGAATCCGTTAGAGGAGCACTGCCGCCGGCTGGAATGAACGTGCATCCGAGGAACCTGACGGAATCCCGCACGCCGCGCAACTCGAACGAAAAGCCGGGGGAATTCAGCGAAGAACTCAGGTGAATGACTCTGTAGACTGCAGAGGGTATGGTTCGCCCCTCTTCATCCGGTTTCAGTATATGCCAGACCACCGGGTACGGGTTGCCATTGATGGAGAGGAGGGTGGTTGCAGAATCCTCATACCCTACTTCCATCCAGAAAGTGAACCACCAATCACCCTTTGGAAGATCAATCCGGAAATTGATTGTCTTCGCGCTCACTCCATCGGCGGTCAAATCGTCGCGAAGTGTTCCGGTATGTTCTTTCTCTTTAATGAACGCGGAGGCGATGGGAGTGGTCCATCCAAATCCGCGCGACTCCATGTACGTGTCTGCCCCAGTGAGCGGAATTGAGAACCGGTCCACGGTGCTCCCCGCGGGTCCTGCATCAAACGAGTAGGGCTTTGTAGTCAGTTCTGCCGCAAAGAGTGGAGGTAAGAGTAGTGTGAAGAGCAAAGCATTGAGAGATGCCCGAAAGCGCATGAACTTGAGCCTGTGTCGTGGTTAAGAATTAAGTATACGCATTTCAGAAAGCGAATGTCAAGGCACACACACACGGGATGGTACTGAAATGGATATCGTGTTACAGGTGCGGGAGGTGGAACCCGTACAGCCGTTGAAGCGTTGGAGGAGTTAAGCCAGGAGAGGCGGAAACTCGAAGCGGCAGGCAGGAAGACACAAATCCTGACCAGAAACTTCGTGCGTTGTCTCTTATGCCTCTGAGTCCAGCGAAAGCAATTTCACGTTAGGTTTTCTGCCGGGACTCTCGGAATTCAGTGAAAGCAATTTCGCGGGATGGTGTCTCCAGGGGACCTGCCCCCGGTGAGCGCAGCGTCCTGTTGGGAGCAGATGAGAGGCAGGAGTGCCGTCTGAAAACAAGTGACGGAAAATAAGACTTGACATTCTTTTGGCGAAGTGCTAAGTTTCTCCTGATTTACCAGGTATACCAGGTATATTCCTCACTTCGATTCTTTACCAGCGGGCCCGCAAAAATGGCTGTGGATCTCAAAAAACCAGCTCCCCTCTATCTGCAGATCGCGGAAGACATCAGCACAAAGATCGGTTCCGGGACCTTTCATACCGGCGATCAACTCGGTTCACAAGCAGAGCTCTCCCGTGAATATCGGGTGAGCCTGATGACAGTGAAAAAGGCCCTCGCACATCTGGCGCATCAAGGATGGATCTACAGCCGGGTGGGGAAGGGTTCTTACGTTGCCAGACAGTCGCTTGAACCTCAACCAGTGATTCACC
>DAINBR010000410.1:0-2655 GCA_036732865.1 Bacteroidota bacterium
CGTGAAATTGCTCGGGACCGGGGGAACAATCGCCAGCCGACTGGATTACCGCACGGGCGCGGTCATTCCTGCCTTTTCACCGGGCGAACTCTACGGTTCCGTCCCCGAGCTCGCCGATCTCTGCAACCTCGAGACCGAAAAGCTCTATGGAGTCTTCAGCGAGAACATGGGGCCCGAGCAATGGATCGGGACGGCGCAGGCGATCGGCCGTGAGATCGAAAAGGGAGTGCAGGGGATTGTCATCGGACACGGCACTGACACCATGCATCACACGGCGGCGATTCTTTCCTTCATGGTGCAGGAGTCGCCCGTACCGATTGTCATGGTCGGCTCCCAACGTTCAAGTGACCGGCCATCGTCTGATGCCGCGCTGAACCTGATGCACAGCGTGAAGACCGCCGCCGAAAGCGACATCGCCGAAACGATGGTATGCATGTTCGGGCCCACCTCCGACGACTACGGGCTCCTCCACCGTGGCACACGGGTCAGGAAAATGCACTCGAGTTATCGTTCGACGTTTCGCACCATCGGGGACATCCCCCTGGCCATGGTCAGCCGCGAAAAGATAACTCCGCTCCGGAGGGACTACAAACGGCGTAGAAAAGACCGGCGGGCTGTGGTAAACACGTCCTTCGAAGAGAAGGTCAGCATTGTGTACTACTATCCGAATATGAAACCGGATATCATCGAATCCCTGATCGACAACGACTACCGGGGCATAATCATCGCCGGCACCGGCCTTGGACACGTCAACAAGCCGCTCTATCCGTCATTGAAACGCGCGCGCGAAAAAGGGATCGCAGTATTCATGACCGTGCAGACTCTGTGGGGATATGTTCAGATGTACGTGTACGATACCGGCCGTGACATGATGGAACTGGGGGTGGTCCCCGGCGCGAACATGTTGCCCGAGGTTGCCTACGTGAAGCTGGGATGGACGCTGGGTCAGACGCATGACCTGCAGAAGGTGCGGGAAATTATGATGACCCCAATCGCCGGAGAGATCACCGAGCGTGAGCCGAGCAACGGCTACTTGATTTTCCAGGGAGGAATCCCGGAAGTCGAGGAGTTCATTTCGCGGTACAGAAGATAAAATGTCCAAGATCCGCACTCAAGGGATCATGGACATTCATTTCCCCGCCCAACACCGGACAACCGGGGCGCTACTTAATCGACAGCAGCTCCACTTCGAACACCAGAACTGCGCTGGGCGGAATGACCCCGCCCGCCCCTTGTTCGCCGTAACCCAGCGATGGAGGTATGACTAGCTCCCATTTCGAACCCACCGGCATCATCTGCAGTGCTTCGGTCCATCCCCTGATGACACCGTTCACCGGGAATGTTGCCGGCTCCCCTCGCTTTACCGAGCTATCGAATTCCGTCCCATTGATCAGCTTGCCCACATAGTGCGTTGTCACCGTTGAGGTTGCCGAGGGCTTCCTGCCGGTTCCCTTTGTCATAATGCGGTACTGCAATCCGCTCGGCAGCGTGATGACGCCCTCCTTCTTGCTGTTGGCTGCCAGATAGGCCTCACCTTCGACGCGGTTCTTTTCTCCTGCCAGGCGGGCATTCTCCTGCTGTTTCATCTGCATTTCCTTCTGAAAGGTCGTCATCGTTTCCTGCATCTGCGCATCCGTCATGAGACGGCTCGCACTGTCCAACGAGGCGTCCATGATCCCACGCAACAGCACATCCGGGTTGATCTCGATGGAATCCCGCTTCATGTTCTGACCGATATTCAGACCGATGCTGTAGCTGACTTTGTCAGTGAGTGTCTCCAGTTTGCCCTGCTTCTCGCTCGTGCTTTGGCATCCGGCAAGTCCTACCACAAGGGCGGCGGCCCAGTATACATTCATGATGCTACCTCCAGGTATGAGATTTTGCATGCGTACCGATCAATGCAAAATATGAAATCCCGCCGTAACAACCAAGATTTCCCTGCATCCGGACTGTTGCGGCGGTGCGTGCGTCAGTGGTTAGACCAGCGTTGCTCGCCTTCGGACGATGAGTAGGACTCCATCTTGCGGAGAGGTTTTTTCTTTCGTGCGGTCGTCACCGTGGTGTCCTTGCGGTGAGGAGGCGCGTGACGGCCGATTTGCGGGCGGTACTTCGGGCGCGCATGGTCCGGCATCGCTGTCCGTTCCCCCGTCGCGGCCGGCATGATGACCGCTACAGGTACTCCGGGATACTGCTTCACCGTGAACCGGCGTCCTATGAATCGTTCTATTTTGCGGAGGTATTCCTGTTCATCGTTCCCGACGAACGTCAACGCAGAGCCGGTTGCCCCGGCACGGCCGGTACGGCCGATGCGGTGGATGTAGTCCTCTGGATACTGGGGGACGTCAAAGTTGATGACGTGCGAGATCCCGGTGACGTCGATGCCGCGCGCTGCAATGTCCGTTGCGACAAGCACCCGGACCTGTCTGCGGCGAAAGCCGTCAAGTGCTCGCTCGCGCTGCCCCTGCGTGCGATCCGAATGAATGGCCACGGCGGCAACGCCGCGCTGGCTGAGCCGGCGGGTGATTTTGTCCGCGCCGTGTTTGGTGCGCGAGAACACAAGCACACTTTCCATGTTCTCCTGCTTGAGCGCATGGACGAGAAGGTCCGTTTTCATCTCCTTCGGAACTGCATAGAAGTGCTGCTCGATCGTTGCCA
>DAINBR010000411.1:0-2648 GCA_036732865.1 Bacteroidota bacterium
GGATTCCTCATAGGATACGCGGATATAGACCAGACAGGCGCGTTTCAGCACGTCCTCGTGCAGGTAGCTCATTGCTTCTGCAATCCCGTTCTCCCCGCCGCGCGCGAATTCAATAAGTGTTGTCTTTGCATTGTGATACTGCGGATCGCGTGCAAGCTTCTTCCTGTACTCAAGGCTGATGCGTTCGATGTACAGGTTCCAGACGAAGTTGTCGGTGAAGTAGTACTTGGGATCCGTCCAGACCCGCGGTTTGCCGTGACGGCTAAGGATATCGTCTGTTTCAAAAGTCTCCCACACGTACACGAAATCATCCAGCTCCTCAAAGTCGGCAATGTGGAACCGCTGGAGTCGTTCGGCGGGATCGGTTTTCTTGAGGAAGTCTATCAGCTCCGACTTCCCTGCCGCCGGCCGGCCCGTGATGATGAGCACCGGGAAATGGTCTATGGGTGTCATGTGCCTGCTCCTGAAATGATGATTACCGTGCGCGGCGCAATGCCGGGCGTACCGCCGGCGTGATGTCGTGATCGTCCCGTATGCGCTGCTCAATTGCTTCGAACAACGTCCGCTTGAGGAAGATCACATCCCGGGGAACCAGACCAATGTACCTTTCGGCCTCGCCGATGAAATAATCGCTGGCAACACAACTGTATGCCCGATTCGTGTCGACCGGGTTCCCGTCGATACGCACGTCACGAAGCTCAATCGTGGAATCATGCCCGGACGTCCACGTAGCGGTGATGCCGGCCAGATGAATCTGGGACTTCGTCCGTACAGCGTGCTCCAGTACACCAAGGAGCTGGCGCCCGGTCAGCTGAAATGTCGCCAGGATATTCCTGAACGGGAGTATCTCAAACAGATCCTTCTTGCGGATTGGTCCGGCCGGCAAATCCTTCCGGATGCCATGGATGTTCATGAAGCCCACATCCGCCCTGACGGCCTCCCGCTGCGCCTCCGTGATGTAATGCCCTATCGCGGACTCGCTCCCTCCCCTGACCCAGTCGCCGTGCAGGATTCCGATCACCTGGCTGTATTCCTTCTCGATTACCGACTGCATGGAATCGACAAGCATGGAGACCGCACTTTGCGGACGTTTCGTTCCCGCCCATAGCTGGAGCAATTGTCCCTGAACATTTGTGAGGTGGTGCTTGTCGACCGTCAGCGTCACCACTCCGAGATTCTCGGTATTGGAACCGGTTTGCACTATGTAGGTTCCGTTTACAAGCAGCGGGGACTTCAACCGCGTGTGAGAGTGCCCTCCGACGATCAGGTCCAGTCCGTTGACCGACGCCGCCAGCATCGAATCCTCGTCCACGCCCTGGTGCGTGAGTGCCATGAGCAAGTCGGTCTCCGGGCGAAGCTCATCCACATATTTCTGCGTTGTCTCCACAGGTGAGAGTACGCGCAAGCCGGTGAGGTTTGACTGCAGAACAAGCGAGTAGAGTTCCTGCGACATGATCCCGATGATCCCGATGCGGAGGCCGTTGCGTTCAAGAACAGCGTAGGGAATGTTGTGTACGGGGAACCGTCCCTGATCATCCACAAGATTGGCGCAGATGGTGGGAAACTTCGCGATCGATGCAAGGGCGATCAGGTTCTCCTGTGAAATGTCAAGGTCGTGATTGCCGGGACACCAGGCATCGTACCCCATCAGGTTCATCATCGCAAAGAGCGCCCCGCCGGAAGCTCCGTCGTATTTCAGCTCGGTGATGGGATTGCCCGTCATGACGTCTCCGCCGTCCAGGAGCAGGACATCGGGGCGCTTCTGCCGGATACTGTCGATCCTGAACGCCAGCTCCGTGAACCCGCCTACCATCGGGCGGGGTTGTGATTTTACCCAGACCGCTTCACGGGGGACAAACGTGGCGTGCATATCGTTGGTGTGCAGAATTGTAAGCGTACGCGATTGTGTGGTGAGCGGGGCGACGCTGCATGAGGCCGCCAGACACAACACCGCGGCTATGACCAGAAACATGACGACAGGCCGGTATACGGTTGTTCTGTACATGCGAGTCCTGTGATTTGTGTGAATCGGAAGTGTACGCAGCCTGAATATACCAAGAATCGCGTTAACATCCCACAGCTCCTTGCTTTGAAGAAGCCTCTTCTTTACCTTTGGTTTTCAGCATCCGCACGCGCGGCCGGAAAGGCCCCGGGACGTATGCTGCCTTCGATCCGGAGGAATCACCCTATGGCACGCAAGAACAGCAAACCAACAAAGGCAGGGGTAGCCGTCACGTGGTTCGGTCACTCAGCATTCTCGCTGGTTTCACCTACGGGAAAGACATTGCTCATCGACCCCTGGCTCGAGAATCCCAAGGCCCCGGAGGGAGCCAGGTACATCAGCCCTGTTGATATCATCCTCCTCACACACGGCCACGGCGACCACCTCGGGAATACCGTCGAGATTGCGCGCCGCACGAACGCCCGCGTGGTTGCCATCCACGAGATCGGATTGTACCTGGCGAATCAAGGCCTGTCGCGCGTCGAAGGCATCAACAAGTCGGGAAGCGTACTCCTGGACGGGATCACCATCACCATGACCAACGCCGAACATAGCGGCGGAATGGAACCGGGAGGTGAACTCCAGATCGGCGGAGATCCTGCCGGCTTCGTGGTCCGATTTGAGAATGATTTCTCAGTGTACCACG
>DAINBR010000412.1:0-2642 GCA_036732865.1 Bacteroidota bacterium
TCGTACGCGCGGCATTGACCTTGCCGTCGAAAGAATATCCTGCGATGTGCGGAGTCCCGATGAGTACCCTGCCGAGGAGCAGGGGATCGATATCCGGTTCCCCCTCCCAGACATCGAGGATGGCGGCTGCCAGGCGACCGTCAGCCAGAGCGGACTGCAATCCCCTTCCCTCCACAACAGCGCCTCGCGAGGTGTTCAACAGCACGCTTCCGCTTTTCATGCGGAAGACGCGGTCCCGGTCGAACAGGTGGAATGTCGGGTCGTCGCCTGTCCGGGTCAGGGGCACGTGCAGGGAAACCACGTCCGCTTCCATGATCGCATCAAGGGAGACGAAACGCCGGTCTCCTGTTTTCCGGGCGACCGGGGGATCATTTTGAAGAACCTGCATGCCGAGAGCATGGCCGACACGCACTACCCGGCTCCCGACATTCCCGACGCCCACCACTCCGAGGATCCTGCCTTTGAGCGAGATGTGAAGACGGGCGGCGGTCACCAGGAGGGCTGCGGCGACGTACTCAGCGACTGAATTGGCATTGCTGCCGGGCGCGCTCGCGAATCCGATACCTGACTTCTGCAGAAATTCGGTGTCCACGTGATCCGTACCGATCGTCGCCGTCCCCACGAACTGCACATGCGTATGTCTGAGCAGAGGTTCCCCGACGTTCGTCTCGGAGCGTACGACGACGGCATCAGCATCGCGCAACGCCTGATTGGTGATCGCAGCCGTGCCCAGCTGCCGCACTTCCGCAAATCCGGCGAGCGCATCAGCGAGGAACGGGTTCTTGCTGTCAACCACGATCACCATGCCGCGTCACTCTTCCCACTTCGTGTGGAAAATGCCTTCCTTGTCAATGCGGCGATACGTGTGGGCGCCGAAGAAATCACGCTGGGCTTGCAGCAGGTTTGCGGGCAGCACCGCCGAACGATACCCATCATAGTATGACAGGGCGCTGCTGAACGCGGGCACCGGGACTCCGAGCTCCACAGCGGTGGCAACCACTTTGCGCCACGACACCGACGCTCCGTTGATGGCTCCCGTGAAATAAGGATCGAGGAGCAGATTCGCGAGGGCCGGATTGCGGTCGTACGCTTCCTTGATCTTGCCCAGGAATTGCGCGCGGATGATGCATCCCGCCCGCCACAACGCTGCGATCGAGCCAAAACGAAGATTCCATTTGTACTCTTCGTCAGCGACCTTCAGCAGCTGAAATCCCTGCGCATAGGAACAGATCTTTGATGCATACAGAGCCTTTCTGATCATCTCGATGAATTCTTCCTTGTTGCCCTTGAACACGCCGTCGGGGCCCGCCAGTACGGTCGATGCCGCCACGCGCTCTTTCTTTATGGCGCTCATCATACGCGCGAAGACCGCTTCGGCAATGGTCTGCGCCGGTACACCCAGATCCAGCGCAACCGTGCTTGTCCACTTCCCGGTTCCTTTTTGCTCGGCCGTGTCAAGGATGACGTGCACCAGTGCCTTGCCGGTGTCGGGGTCTTTCCGGGACATGATCTTCGCCGTAATCTCGATGAGGTAGCTGTTGAGCTCTCCGCCGTTCCAGGCGGTGAAGACGTGATGCATTTCGTCCGGGTTCAAACCCAGCACCCTTTCCATCAGGAAGTAGGCCTCGCAGATCATTTGCATATCGCCGTATTCGATGCCGTTGTGCACCATCTTCACAAAATGGCCTGCACCGTCGGAGCCGATCCAATCACAACAGGGGGCTCCGTCCGGAGCTTTGGCGCTGATTTTCTGGAAGATCGGCTTCACATGCGGCCATGCGGCGGGGTCTCCGCCGGGCATGATGGCCGGACCCCGCAGCGCACCCTCTTCTCCGCCACTCACCCCAGTCCCGACGTAGAGAATTCCGCTGCCCTGAAGCTGTTTCAGCCGCCGGCGGGTATCTTCAAAGTAGGAGTTGCCTCCGTCGATGAGAATGTCACCTTCGGAGAGGTGTGGACGCAGGTCGTTGATCACCGCATCCACGGCCTTTCCGGCGGGCACCATGATGAGTACCATCCTTGGCGCTGCGAGCAAGGCGACGAATTCTTCTTTGGAATCCGTCGCGACGATATCGGATCCGCTGAATTTGCCGGCCGTGCCTGTCACTTTCGCAGGGTCCAGGTCAAACCCGGCCACGCTGTAACCGTTGTGGGCGATGTTCAGCGCCAGATTCTGACCCATAACGCCCAGCCCGACGACTCCAAATTGCTGTTTCTTCATAACGATCTCCGGAATACGATGTTAGACTCCTGAATATGCCGAGAATCCGCCGTCGACGGGGATCACTGTTCCCGTGACGAACGCTGCTGCAGGTGAGAGCAGCCACAGAACGTTACCGAGAAGATCCTGCGGTGTTCCGAACCGCGCCATGGGCGTGTGGTCGATGATTTTCTTGCCGCGGTCGGTCAGGGCACCTGTCGCCTGCTCCGTAAGCAGGAACCGGTTCTGCTCCGTCAGGAAAAAGCCGGGGGCGAGAGCGTTGACACGGATGTCGGGAGAATACTCCTGTGCCATATGAACAGCAAGCCATTGCGTGAAGTTGCTAACGCCGGCCTTGGCCGCGGAATACGCCGCTATCCGTGTAAGGGGACGGAAGGCATTCATGGAGGAGACGTTCAGAATCACGCCGCGCCGATGCTCG
>DAINBR010000413.1:0-2623 GCA_036732865.1 Bacteroidota bacterium
CAACAGAAGATTCTGGGATGCCGATTTCTATAAGGAAATTCGGGATCATGGTTTAGCGGAGCCGGTCTTTTCCCCCGAAGAACTTGAGGGTTTGATGGCAAGGCTCCTGGCGGAAGCGGGCAGCAGAACGCGCGATGTCCGTACATCCCCGCAATCTCCCGTGGGACGCATGATAGAGATCATTGATGGACTGCTTTCGTAAATGAGAATAGCATTTGTTTGTTCAGAGTATCCTCCTGGACATCACGGAGGTATCGGTACGGTGACACAGGTTCTGGCCCGAGGTATGGTTCAGGCCGGCCACGATGTTCGCGTTGTCGGCGTCTACCGCCATGGATACGGAGGGCAAGAGCACGAGGATGATCAGGGGGTCGATGTGTGGAGAATGAGTGTGCCCCGCCATCGGCTTGATTGGATCCTGTCAAGGCGGCTTCTGTACCGCACGCTCAAAGGGTGGATCGAGAGGGAGGAGATTGACCTGATTGAGGTTCCAGACTGGGGAGGAGAGGCGGCTTTCTGGCCAGCACTGAGGGTGCCTGTCGTTGTCCGATTACATGGCTCTGAGAGTAAGATCGCATACGAGTCGCGCCGGGTTCCGGCGCGAATGATGTTTTGGCTTGAGCGCAATTCCTTGAAGCGAGCGGACCGGCTTTGCTCGGCGAGCAGGTACGTCGGGGAAGTGACGAAGGATATTTTTGGTCTGCATGCTCGACCTATAGAAGTGCTTTACAATCCCGTGGAAACCCGGTTGGAGATTCCAGATTTCTCCAAACGGTCAAAGGCCACAGTGATCTTTGCGGGGTCGTTGACACCCAACAAAGGAATCATTCCCCTCATTGATGCCTGGCCGGCTGTGAGGAGGGTATCGCCTCAGGCTGAACTCCATGTCTACGGCAAAGACGGCCGGGGGCCGGATGGCCAGTCAATGATGAACTTTCTCCGCGCGCGGCTCCCGGTTGCGGATCGACCGAGCGTATTTTTCTGCGGGCATGTCACACGGGAAATCCTCTTCGAGGCGCTTACGCATGCAAGCGCCGCGGTCTTTCCTTCGTTTTCGGAGTCATTCGGCATGGCCCCGGTCGAAGCGATGATGTGCGGTTGCCCGACGATCTATACATCCCTCAGCTGTGGACCGGAGATCGTGCGCGATGGTGAAGACGGACTTCTCGTGAATCCGAATGACGTCGGGACTATTGCCCATGGGATCATTCGTCTTCTCACGGATGCAAGTCTTGCCTCCCGGTTGGCACAACAGGGGAGATTACGCGCCCTGGCCCTGTTTGCATCCGAAAACGTCCTGAAACAGAACCAGATCTTCTACGAACGCACCATCGAGGAATTCAGAGAACAACGGCGATGACTGAAGCAGCCGAAGAGCATCTGATGCTCCACAACGTAGTTTCCCGGTTGACGTTCGGCAACGCCGACTGCGCCGGGGGTTCCCCCTCCCCAGAAGACCGGCTGAGGCCGGGCTTCTCAGTCATTGTCTGCACGTATCGACGGGCCAGGAGCCTCGCTCGCTTTCTGGATTCCCTATCGGCACAAAATCATAGGGCCGACAGCCTCATCATCGTCGATGCCAGTCCGGATGAGGACTCGGAGGTAATGCTCAAAGCGCGGCAGGATATTGACGCACTGGGAGGGTCCGCTTGCTATTTTCGTGTTTCGGGGCCCCTAAAGGGCCTAACCCGGCAACGGAACTTCGGCCTCCGATGGGTTGTTACTGATTTAGTGGCTTTTTTCGATGATGACGTTGTTTTGCGGCCGAATTGCCTCGGCGTGCTGGAGCGGGTTCATCGAGAGCTGGGAGATGGTGTCGTCGGGGTCGGCGCGTATCTGGAAGGAAGCGAATCCCGGCCGAACTGGCTCTGGAGGCTCCGGCTGTCGCTGCGGATGATATCGACCCTCCAACCGGGTACTTATCAACGGTCAGGGATGTCAATCCCCTGGGGATTCATGCCCGATTCCGAGGCGGCGGTCGACGGTGATTACCTCCCGGGTGGAGCAACCATGTGGAAGACGTCAATCCTCCGGGAATTGAAGTTCGACGAGTCGTTTGAAGGGTACGGGCAGGGAGAGGATCTCGAATTCTCCCTCCGGGCCCGGCGAAAGGGAAGGCTGGTTCTCTCCGGTGCCGCCCGCCTGCAACACCTGCACGATGAAACCGGTAGACCTGACTACTTCAAACTCGGATACATGGCAATCTACAACCGGTTTCAAATCCACCGTCGGGGCCTTGATGATCGGTCAGGACGCGACATTGCGTGGTTCGTATATGCCTGGGGCCTGGATACGCTGATGATGATGCGACATCTGGTTATACTCACGAGGCTCACATCTGTACTCAAACAGGTTGCCGGCAGATCGAAAGCGGCGTTCGACCTTTTATCAAGGAGATGAGACTTGCTGTGTCAATACGGTTTTGAAGCATGAAAGGAAAGCGGGGGATTCTGCTTTCTTTTGGGACTATGACACCCAATGGGGTGTTGTTGCGCTCCCGGGGGCCCGCCCGTTTCACGACCCCGAACAAATTCGACGCATTCATGTTGCCCTTCCAAGAACATTGGTGGGAATAGAATAGCCCATGCGACTCTGCGCGATTGCATTCAAGCCCTGCTGGCAG
>DAINBR010000414.1:0-2622 GCA_036732865.1 Bacteroidota bacterium
GCTCGATAATTGCTATGCCGATGCCGAAGTGAGTGCGGACGGGCACAACTGGTCTATGTGTGCTTATGCCACGGCGTCCACCGAGAAGACGTGGCCGACCGTGTACGGGGGGCGGGGAGGCGAGTATGTCTATGAGGGCGGGGCCCCGATTGTGTTTCCGTCATCCGGCTACCTGTGGGACAATTGCCAGCGGAATGGAAAGTCCTATCGCACGTACGGGGAGTTCGTGTTCAATCCGAATGTACCCGGCGACTCGGCACAACCCTCGGCGCCGTCGCTTGCCGGACACGTTGCGCCGTTCTACCGGGGATGGGACCTGGGCTATTCCGACGTCGACCGGGTCAAGGAATGGTTGAAAGAATTCGACGAGTACGAGCGAACCGGAGGGCTTCCCCAGTTTCAGATCGTCAAGCTCCCCAATGACCACACCGAGGGGACACGTTCCGGTTCCCTGACGCCAAGGGCGTTCGTGGCGCAAAACGATCTTGCAGTGGGCATGCTCGTCGAGAGGATAAGTCACAGCAGGTTCTGGAAGGAGTCGGCGATCTTCATCATTGAAGACGACGCGCAGAACGGTCCCGACCACGTGGATGCGCATCGTACGGAGGCGCTGGTGATCAGCCCGTACGTGCGTCGAGGCGCCGTGGACAGCGAACTCTACTCCACTTCATCCATGTTGCGCACCATGGAATTGATCCTCGGGTTGCCGCCCCTGACGCAGTTCGATGCGGCAGCCACGCCGATGTACGGCTCATTCACCGCCACGCCCGACCTGACGCCGTTCACCTGCCGTCCGGCTCGTCACGATCTCTTCGAACGAAATCCCAACAAGGCGGTCGGTCAGCTCCGCAGCAACGAACTGGACTTCAGCATACAGGATGCGATTCCCGATGTTGAGCTGAACGAAATCATCTGGAAGTCGTTGCACGGGGAGCACTCGGAGATGCCGGCCCCGGTGCGGAGTGCGTTCGTACAGGTACGCGGACGGGAAGAGATGGGTGAAGACTGAGGGTGGCATGTCCCCGCCCCAGGGAAAAGGTCTATTTCGGTTGTTGTGCCGCGTCCATTGCCCGGTAGTCCAGCTCGGAGCCCAGCACGCTGTGGGGGATGAGGAACACGGCCAGTACCACGAGTGCCGCACCCACAGCCCAGCGGGCGGGCATCTTTGACTTGCGCATTGCGATTGCCGCGACGATCCAGGCAATGACCGCAAAGAGAGTTTTGTTATCCGTGAGATCGCCGCCCAACGGCCAGCCGGTCCAGTATGCATCGAAGGCGTACTTCTGCACCACGGGACCGAGGATCAACCCGCCGACGGCGAGCAAACCGATCGTCCAGCCGATAAGCCGGCTATAGCGAGGGGCAGAGGTGAACCCCTCCAGCCCGGCACGGGTGGAAAGCAGCATGCCACCGAACATGGCAAGCACGTGGGGAATGAGCGCAAAGAGCGGCACGTCGCCTTTGAAGCGGATAACGACACCCCCTTCTTCGGGGATGAGAGCGGTTGACGATACCGTCGTAAGCCGCACGCGATAGTCCAGCTTGCCTGCGGGCGGCTGGTGCGGGAGCGCGGCACGCACATCCCCGTCACTGTAGCTCATAGGCACAGCGTTCCAGGCATCGTCCGTCTTGTGCCGTTTCCATTCCAGCACGCCGCTGACATTCGGGCTCCCGGTTCTCACGATCACCTCATGATCCCCTTCTCCGCCGTGTGATCGATCGAAGCGGTACGCAATGTCCTGCCCGCCGACGGTCAGACTTCCCGCCAGAGGATACGTTGGTCCCGTCATGCGCTGGTAGATGACGACGGATGCAGTGAGAAGGAAAGCAACAATCCAGAGGACGGCGCTGCGATTCACCGAGTTACCTTTGCGATGTGAGTCTAGAGATTGGAGTAGAGTTTGTACTCGAACGGGTGCGGCATCGTCCCGATGGAGCGGATCTCCTTTTCCTTCAAACCCACCCACTGGTCGATCAGTTCCTTACTGAACACCCCTCCGCGTTTCAGGAAGTCCTGATCCACTTCCAGCGCATCGAGCGCTTCATCCATGTTCCGGGGGAGAAAATGAATGAAGTACGGGTTCGCCGTGGCGTCGGGAGGCCGGTATTCGAAGCGTGTTTCCGCGGTGCTCAGGTCGGGGATCAGGATCATATCGCTGTTCTCCACCTTGCTGAAGCCGTAACTCGATCCGTCGAATCCGACTCCTTCCGTGACACGTTTCCGGGGATATTCGGGGTTGATGTGGCAAGTGCTCCAATATAACAAAAAGCCCCTTTTCTTGCTTTCCTGCAGTCATTTTGTTACGTTTTCTTTTCCGTGTTCATCCCCCCTACGAGCGTCAGGAGGCGCACTCCTTCATGGGCATCAGTCAACTGGCACGTTCAATCGCCGAATCACCAACGCTGGCAATGAACGAACAGGCACGTCTGCTCCGGGAACGCGGAGAAGCCGTGATCCATCTTGGCGCCGGTGAGCCAAAAAACAGAGCGCCCATCAACGCCATTCTCTCTTCCGCGGCCAGACTCAACACCGGTGACATCAAATACACGCCGACCGAAGGCATTCCGTCGCTGCGGAAGGCTATCATCAGGTACACAGAGGAAAACTACGACCGGATTGTG
>DAINBR010000415.1:0-2284 GCA_036732865.1 Bacteroidota bacterium
GAAGTGCCGTCTGGAACCACATCGGCAAAGTGGCCGAGTATGGTCTCATCTACGTGGCTTCCGTGGTTGTCGCGCGGTCCCTCGGTGTGGTTGAAAATGGACGCTACGCCGGAATCATCAGCTTAGTCCAGTTGCTGCTGGTGTTCGGGTCGTTCGGCATTGAGACCGCACTTAACACGTTCATTCCACAGTTGTCTGGTCCTCGTGCCTCAGCGCAAGCGCGGTTTCTGATCCGGAACGCTGTAGCTGCCCGGCTCGGTCTCCTTATTCTGCTGAGTCTTCCCGTCGTGTTGGTGTGCCGGCTCCTTCCGGCCACGCCTCTCGTCGTTGTCGAATACTTGTGGATCATGTTGGGGTTGGCCGCGGCACGGGGTATAGCATCCATCATGTCCACGGTTCTTGCTGCCCTGCTCAAGACATCCGTCACCGCGGCAGTGAATACCTTTGCACGGTTTGGTGAACTCGCGGCCATACTCTATCTTGCGCTGTCAGGAACGAGCATCTATGCGGTGCTGGCTGTTATGCTCGCGGGCGCCATCCTGCAGAGCGTAGGCTACCTGGTCGCGGCCAGCAAGCAATGGGTCGGAGAGGTAGAACCCGTGCCTCTCCGCCCGGTCCTGGTGTTCGGGGGGATCTTCTGGGTAAATACACTCGCCGATTTCTTCCTCGGACGACAGGGTGATATCCTCCTGCTGACACTATTGATGCGCGACTCGGGGCAGGCCTCGATCTACGACGTCGCCTATTCTCTCCTCCAGGCTGGGACGATGCTCATGACGGCAGGGGTAAGTGGTGTTTCCCTTGCCACATTTGCCAGGCTGGCAGCCGAGTCGGAAGAGTCGCTGCGCGATTTCTACGGGTTGATGGTCCGGATACTCTCGTTGCTCACAATTCCCACCATGGCATTCATGCTCGTGTTCGCAGGAGATATTGTCCCATTGCTCTATTCTTCTCGCTTCACGGGCGCCGTAAGTACACTGCAGGTTTTGCTCGGAATGCGCATTGTATCGCGGCTATTCGGTTGGGGAGAAAATGCCGAGTATTTGCTGGCAATGAAGAAGCCGGGCACGGTGATCTCAATCGGGTTGATGGGGGCTGGAGCAACCGTACTCATGCACCTTCTGTTGATTCCCCGGTACGGGGCGGTCGGGGCAGCGGTTGGTGCAGGATTAGGATCTCTGCTTGCGAACGTCGCCGGCTATTCCCGCGTACGGGCCATGAGTGAAAGAAGGCTGCAGGTGAGGGTATGGTTGGTGTTGGCGATAGGATCTCTGGGCGTGGCCTTCCTCACCGGCTTGTTGCCACTGGGGGGTGGAGATGCTCTTGAGCTCGTCGGACGACTGGTGGCGTTTCTGCTGATCTTCCTGGGATTCCTCTGGATTGCCCATCCACTTTCCGCTGATGATCTGAGAGGGTTTCCAGGTGCCCGGGCCGGCTTCCAGTTACTGCATCGCATCAGAAATGGGATTCTGGACACCGCGATGCATTCCCGAGATCCGTTGCTGCCTGATGCATCCACCGAAGAGACTTCAAGAGCGGATCAGCTCCGATCAGAGCTCTCGAGTACCCGTCGGCCTGAGCTGACGCCAAGATGGCAAGGACTCATCGACGAATTGCGGGAAGGCTTGCTGAACCGGGATCCCCGGGAGTTCTTGCGTTTGCCTGTAGTACGACGCGTGATGTTTGCCACGAATGCGGATTATGTCGACCGGGAATTCGACGAGCTCAAGAAGTCTCCGGATTGGGCCAAGGTGTGGAAGTCCGCCATTCGTGAGAGCAATACTGGAAGACCGACACGCTATTGGCGCGATCGGACGACAAGTGGAAATCTCATCCACCAGGCCTACCAGCTCCACCGGCTGTATCAAATGTCGGGATTTGAAGCCAGATCCATCGACACCGTCTACGAGTTTGGCGGCGGCTATGGTGCCTTCTGTCTTCTGATGCGGCGCATCGCCTTCACGGGGGAATACAATATTCTCGATGTCCCGGAAATGTCTGCACTGCAGCGGTACTACCTCGATGGGGTTGCCTCAGGAAGCGACATGGGGAATGTTCACGGCCGCCCGGTACAGGTGAACACGATACAACCTGATGACGTGCAGAAAGAGTTGGCAAGGGGAAATGCTCGCTTCGGTCGCACGCTTTTTGTAGGTCTTTGGTCATTGTCGGAAGCCCCTCTGGAATTGCGGAGGCGGATTATGCCGCTCGTTGCTGCGTCGGGGCACGTGTTGCTGGTGTACCAGGAGCAATTCGATGGGATCGACAATGTCAGATACTTCAA
>DAINBR010000415.1:2294-2605 GCA_036732865.1 Bacteroidota bacterium
ATTGAATGACAGAGAATGGATTGAAGAATCGATTTACCATCAACCGGGGAATCGTCGTCTTGTAGCGAGGCCGATCAATGCGAGGGGATCCTGATGCGAATCGATAGGTCAGTTACACCCGCGGCAATTGTCTTCTTCATTCAGTTTGCGTTTCTTAGACAATGAAGACTGAGTCTGACTCCCTGCTGAACATCGCTCTCATTGCCCAGACAGTTGACAATTCCACTGGATTGGGGAGGGTGGCTTCCGCGCTGGCCATGGAGTACGTGGATGCAGGCCACTCAGTGCACATCGTCAGCCAGAGTTGCGAT
>DAINBR010000416.1:0-2562 GCA_036732865.1 Bacteroidota bacterium
AAAAGGAGGAGAGTCGAAAATGAAATGCCGGGAGTTTCGTGACCGGTACAACTTTATCCTGGACGCAGAGCCCCCGCACATCGTGACGGGAGGCCTCTTGGAGCACCTCCACTCTTGTGAGAAATGCAGGAGATATGCCCAAGAGATGGCAGAGATCGATGCCGCGCTGCGGCGACTTCCCGATGTCACGTTGCCCGAAGGGCTGGAAAGCACACTGGAGGCGATCCCGGCAATCTGTGAACGAGAGGGGCTGCTCCACACAGGACGTGACGACTTCCGCCGCACAGCAATCTACCTGGTGCCGGCAGTAGCCCTGGCTGTCGCCGCGTTCTTCCTGATCCCGGAGGCCCAACCCGTAATCCTGACAGCCGTTGCAGCGATGGCATTCGTCGCCATCGCGTTTCAACACATGCGTCGATCATCCCGGACCGTTTAAGAATTCACACAGGCGAAACGCCATGCCCGCATCCACCGTTGATTTGTGCACGCTCACAGACTTCGCTCTGGGGAATCTTACCACCGAAGAATCATTGAAGGTCATCGCCGAGCTGGAACGAGATCCTCAGGCAACAAGAGATCTGGAGTTCATACTCAAGCTCATTGCCCATCTTGAAAACGAGGAGAAAGAGTCCGCCTCGGCCCGGGAACCGGAGGAGTGAGAGCCACCCCGGGCTCTGCCAATGGATCTCAGACTCATCGGCACGCATCCGGCCATTCGCACCATCCGTCGCGCCTTGCCTGCACTGGCTCGCTACGACACCCACATCCTGATAATTGGCGAGCCCGGTGTCGGCAAGACGCTCGTTGGTCGTATCCTGCATTCCCTCAGCCCGCAGAAGTATCAGCGGCTTCGATCACTGGACTTTGCCCTGATCTCCGAACGCGATCAGAGACTCACGCTTTTCGGTCTGGAGCCTCCGGAGACAACCTCCGATTTTCAGAGCATCGTCGAGCTCCCCACGACGTGTCTTCTGAAAAACATCGAGCATGCAATGCCCCATATTCAGGGGAGACTCGTTGAGGTGTTGACACGGAAGAAATTCCGGCGCACTACCAAAGGTCCACTGCGCCGCGTGCGAGGCAGGATCATCTTCACTGGTTCCGAATCCGACTTCCGTCAGCCCCATGGCTCACGGCTTACTATTCCGTTCCGCGACTTTCTCCGCCGGCTCCCCAAGATCACCATCCCCCCTCTCCGTGAGCGCACGCAGGATATTCCGCTCATTGCGGCCCATTATCGCAAGCACTCATTGCATATGTCCCATCCCGCACTTTCAGAGGATGACACATTGCTTGCGTCGGACTTCATCAATACCTACCCGTGGCACCGCAATGTGAGTGAGCTCAAAGCGTGCCTCCGCGCCGCCATCACGTATTCACACACAGACGTGCTTCAGCAGAAAGAACGCCTGGAATTTGAAATGATGGTGATGATGGTTGAAGAGGATGGAGATTTCTCCCTACGCCGGTCCACTGAACTCATGGAGCGGTATATTCTCCGGCGGGTCCTTGCAAAGTGCAACAACAATCAGGCCCGCGCCGCACGCACACTCGGCATTTCCCCGAGCTCCCTGAGATCCCGCACGTAGCCTGCCCCTTCCTAAGGAATCCGAGTCTTCAGGAGGTCGACACGCGACACTTGTCGTTTTCATCGGTGAATTCGGTTCACCCCCTGTGCCTCCCACCGCCGGCACCATCTCCCCGCGATACAAGGCGACGGTAAGTTAATTCATGCCGGAAATGCACTTTCCTGATCCACGTGTCGACAAGCCTGCTTCCCTCCGCAGTATGCCACTCCTCCTCCAGCGCATTATGACACTCAGCACCTTCCCCCGGACGCTCATGGTGGCAAAAGCGGCATTCCAGCGGCTGGAGCCCGGTCCCGAAGAGCTCACACAGATCATTCTTGAGGAAACTGCAGCCCCTGGCCGCGTGGCCTTGCAGGGCGAAATCCAACTCACAGCCATGGAACGCCGGGGAAGGGACGGCGAAGGTTTGCTCAGGTGACATCTCCAACATCACCCTCCGGCGATGTGCCGTCTTCAAAACCCGCGCGAACTCTTCAGGAGTCCACCACCCGGGACGCTTACAGTAGTTCAAACAGATGTCACAAGAACAGGGTTCGGATGGTACGAATCGTTCCGTCAGGGTCATGACGTGTTCCTGCCGCAAGCTACACTTTGGTTGTCCAAAATCCAGGCACGTTCCTGCAGTCTACGTCTCGTTGGTTTCGCCTGATATTACTTCATCACCAGCAACTTCCGCGTCCGGACGAAATCCCCCGCTCCGCCTTTGGAGTCACGCCCTTGGACGGAGTCCAAAGGGCGGACCTGAATTCTGTAGAAGTACACGCCGCTTGAAAGTCCGCTCGCTTCGAACCGGACTACATGATGGCCGGCATCGATCTCGCCATGGACGAGTTCCGCCGCCAGCTGTCCCAGTGTGTTGAAGACAGACAGTATCACATGCGAGCGAACGGGCAGACTATACTGGATTGTGGTCGAAGGGTTGAAGGGGTTGGGGTAGTTCTGGTGTAAAGCGAGTTCCTTTGGAAATCCAGAG
>DAINBR010000417.1:0-2554 GCA_036732865.1 Bacteroidota bacterium
GGAGAGCGGCGCATGGAGGGCCCGTTTGGCGACCACTTCGGACACTATTCCCATGCCGCCGAATTTCCGGTCTTTCATCTTTCGGCGATCACCCACAAACGGAACCCCGTTTATCCGGCAACGGTGGTGGGCATTCCGCCGATGGAGGACAAGTTCCTGGGGGATGCCACCCAGATGATACTCGGTCCGCTTGCCCGGGTGCTGCATGCGGAGCTATCCTCCCTCTGGGCGTATTACGAGGCGGGGTTTCACAATCTCCTCGTCGTCTCCGTGGAACAGCGGTATGGCAAAGAAGCGATGAAGACCGCGCTCGGGCTCCTGGGGATGGCACAGCTCTCACTGACGAAGTGCATGGTGTTGGTGAGTGAAGGGGTGAATGTCCGCAACTTCGGCGAGGTGATGAAAGAAGTGCGCGATCATTTTGACCCGCATTTCGATTTTGTGATGATACCCCGAGTGCCGCTCGATACGCTTGACTTCACCAGCGCGACGATGAATCTCGGGAGCAAGATGATCCTTGATGCGACGCGGAAGCCTTCGCCGCGTCTGCCGATGGCCCGGTGGGAACAACTCTCCGGCCCTCCGGCGCTCCAGGCGGCACGAACCGCCCATCCGGCGATCGTCGATGTCAACCTCGTGGATGACACGCTGTTGCTGGTGAAGGTGCGCGGTGAGGGGAGGGATGTTGTCCGTATGCTGGTTGCCCATCCGGCGCTCACCCACATCGCCATCGTGGCTGCAGTCAGCGAAGACGTGGACATCTACGACCGGGAAAACTCCATCTGGGGACTGTTTACCCGCTTTGACGCGGAACGCGACGTCCTCTTCACCCACCAGGAATTGTCAGGCATCTCGCCCATCTACAGGGGAGTGATGGGAATCGACGCGACATGGAAGCCGGGATACCCCAAACCGCTGGAGATGACCGACGAAATCCTGAGCAGGGTTGACTCACTGTGGGGAAGGATTTGGCACTAAAGTTCTGTTCCCGATGTTTCACAAAGCATACGAGGCTATGACGATAGCATTCCAAGATAGTGCGCTGCTCCCGATCTGGGAGAAAGTACAGGGCGGGACGAGGCTCTCGCCGGATGACGGCTTGGTCCTGTACCGCACCCATGATATCATCTCGCTCGGCAGGATGGCACATGCGGTGCAAAAGTCCAGAAGCGGCGATGCGGTGTACTTCGTGCTCAATCAGAAGATCGAACACACGAACGTCTGTGTTCTGTCGTGCAAATTCTGCGATTTCGCGGCGAAGAAGGGCGATCCCCGCGCGTACGAAATGACATCGGCGGAGATTCTCGCTCGTCTGTCGCCGGAAATAAAAGAAGTACACGTCACGGGAGGGATGCCCGCAGATTGGCCCTGGGAG
Source organism: Bacteroidota bacterium (assembly GCA_036732865.1). GTDB lineage: Bacteria > Bacteroidota > Ignavibacteria > UBA10030 > UBA6906 > Fen-1255. The sequence continues at coordinate 1,376 of DAINBR010000417.1, forward strand.
CGGTATCTCGACATCGTCGAGACCATTCATCGCCACCTTCCCGATGCCGACGTCAAGGCGTTCACGGCGGTGGAGATTGACTTCTTCAGCAAGAAGTTCAGAATGCCGATCGAGGAAATCCTGCAGCAGCTGAACGCTGCAGGGATGCGGACGATGCCCGGCGGTGGCGCTGAGGTGTTCTCCGAGCGCGTGCGCAGGGAACTGTTCCCGCAGAAGATCGGGGCTGATGCGTGGCTGGCTATCCACAAGACTGCACACCGGTTGGGGATCCCCACGAACAGCACCATGCTGTACGGCCACATCGAGACGATCGAAGAACGACTGATCCACATGACGAAGCTCCGTGAGGCCCAGGACGATACCGGCGGTTTCCTTACGTTCATTCCGCTGGCGTTTCAGCCGGGCGAGACGGGCATCAAACCGCGGCACATGTTTACGTCGGCGGTCGACGACCTCCGTACCATCGCGGTATCGCGCCTGATGCTTGACAATTTCCCCCACATCAAGGCCTACTGGGTAATGCTCACGGAGGAAGTAGCCTCCGTCGCGCTGAACTTCGGTGCGGACGACATGGATGGCACGGTGGGGGGCGAGAAAATCGCGCACGATGCCGGCGCAGTGAGCCCCATGGCGCTGAAAAAGGACCAGATTATCCGCATCATCCGTGATGCAGGCAAAATTCCCGTCGAGAGGGATGTCTATTATAACCCCTTGACGCTGCATGCCGACCATGTTGTGGGCAAGATCCCGTATCTCAATTCGATCCCGTTCTACGCTCACCTCTCCATTCCGGACACGAAATTCCTCCATGCGGTCCCGCGGCGGCTGGGTATGCTGAGTGCGAAGGGCATGATGGATGCCGGGCTGTTTTCCTTGATGGACTATCTCTCCCAGGAAGAGCGCCTGGAACCCATGGGCTTCTGCATCGCATCGCGCGATCAGGTGAAAAGCGTAATGCTCTTTTCCAACGAAGGGTGGTGTGATCTCGAAGGAAAACGGATCGGGATCATCAACGATACCGCCACCTCCGTGCAGTTGTTGCGCACGCTCCTGGACAAGCGGTACGGTGTGCAGGCGACGTTCGAGAGGATGCACGGGGGGGTCAATGATCTCCGCGGCTATGATGCCGTTCTGCTCATCGGTGATGAGGCCCTCGTGCGAAACAAGTGTGGCCTGCGG
>DAINBR010000418.1:0-2542 GCA_036732865.1 Bacteroidota bacterium
CCCCCGCGCCCCCGCTCCGCCGGCGCTCTTGCGGCGTGGGCAGCCGGCGGACGTTGCCCCAGTTGTCTTCCGCCCAGAGCAGCGTCACATCGTCGGGGACCCGCAAACCCGCGCCGTAAAATTCCTGCACCTCTTTGTAGAGCGCCCACACCTGCGAGATGGCCGCCGGGTCCTTGCCGGTCACCTCTCCCAGAATCCGGCGCTGGTCCTGCACGATGCGTTCGAGGAGTGCGATATTGGCCCCCTGCGACATCGGTTCATCGCCGTCGCCACGCATGCCGACGGTGATCAGACTTTCGTACGAGTTCAAGCGCGTGATACCCTGCCGCCAGAAACTCTTCAACATGATGTCATTTTTCTCGTAGTTCCACGGCCCCGACCCGTAGCGGCGCCATTCATCATGAGCGCGCATCATTGGCTCATGATGTGACGTGCCGATCACAATGCCGTACTCGTCTGCCAATTGCGGATTGCGCCGGTCATCATCGTAGAATGCACTCCCCCACATCGCCGGCCAGAGAAAGTTACCCTTGAGCCGAAGGATGAGCTCGAACACGTGCTCGTAGAACTCCGAGTTGAAACCACCGAATTTTTCACGAGCCCAACCCGAAAGGGCCGGAGCTTCATCGTTGATGAAGATACCCCGGTATTTCACTGCAGGCTGGCCGTTGGAGTACCTGCCTGGAAGTATGAAGAGCTCCGGCTCTTGTTTCACCGGAACATCCGCCCACCAGTACCACGGCGACACCCCGGCCTTCGATGCCAGATCGAACATGCCGTAGATGGTCCCCCGCTTGTCGCTCCCTGCGATGACCAGCGCCCGGTCCACACCGGGAAGCGGGTCATTGACTGTCTGAATCAGAAATGTTTCCCACTTCCCCCGGATGTCTCCGACATCCAGTTTCTTCTCCAGCACGAGTCTGTCAATCCACGGGTTCCGGCCGAGTGTACCGATCAGCACTACCTCGGTCTTCGGCGTGACCCCGTCGATAGACAAGAGCGGTTCAGCACCCGTCACGTGGAGAAGATCCTGCTGCAGATGGCGTGCGACACGGACGACGCCTGCATAATCCTGAGAACTCACGTAGAGTGCAGCTGATTCGCCCTTCGCCGAAAGTGTGAACGCGCCTGCCTGCATTCTCGCGGAAACGTACCCGTCGGCCGCGTCAAGTCCACAAGGAAGAGCAATGACAAGCAGGGCAGCCAGAATTCTCCGGCACCCGGAGTGAGACCGCGAGGGAAGGAACTGCAGGCGGCTCATTTCGCGCTCCCGGCAGTGTGGAGGACGGCATAGAATGCCGGTTTCGGCTGGTAGTTCCGATCGAAGAGCAACGGATAGCTTGTCCGCCCTCGGACCGGCCAATCATTGAGCCAGGATGTCCTGTCTGTGACACCCCAGAACGTCACACGATCGACGGTCGCAGCGTGTCTGACGAGGATGGCAAACAAATCGCCGTATCGGTCTGTCAGCACTTTTTGCATTGAATCGGGAAGCGCTTCGGGATAGGGGTTTAGTTCCTTGCGCAGTTCGGCTCTCATGTTGATATCCGCACCATCGTAATCCCACGCCGCGGGCAGTATATTCATGTCCATTTCGGTGACCAGTACCTTGACGCCGAGCCGCCCGACGGCCGAGATGAAATCGTCGAGATCACCGTCCGTTGGATAATCCATCCCCCAATGTCCCTGAATGCCCACGGCATCAATCCGGAGACCCCGCGCCTTGAGGTCCTTGACCAGGAGCACCGCGGCATCGCGCTTTGCCGGCTTGTCGAGCGAAAAGTCGTTGTAGTACAATTCCGCGCCGGGGTCGACCTGGTTCGTGTACTCAAATGCTTTTGCCACGAAGTCCTCCCCCACCGTCTGCACCCAGAGGCTCTGTCGGAGCCCGCCCTCATCGGTGAGGGCCTCATTTACCACGTCCCACCCCTTCACCCTTCCCTTATAGCGGCCCACCACAGTCTCGATGTGCTGCCGCATGCGCTGAAGCATGGCATCACGACCCAGCAACTTCCCCTGCTCATCGACAAACGTCCAGGCAGGAATCTGATCATGCCAGATGAGCGCATGTCCCGCGACGAACATGTTGTGCTTTTCACCGAACGCTACAAAACGATCAGCTGCCTCAAAATCGTAGGCATCTGGCCTCGGATGGATGTGCACCCACTTCATCACGTTTTCAGCGGTCACACTGTTGCAATGCTTCAGCACGATGGCAACTGCCTTCGCGTCCCTGCCTGACATTTCATCATCGTTTAGTGCAGCGCCAATGAGGAAATGCTGCCGGAACGCGTCTCCTAGAGAAGGCTGTTCAGCGTCGCCGGAACAACTGCCTACGCTCAGAACAGCAAGGGTCACGCAGGTCACAAGAAGCAGCCTTCGTACGCTGACGCAATGTTCGGTCGTTGGCATGGGATCCTCCCTGTTAGTCCGGGTGAGCTATGGGCTGTCCGCTGAACTCCTGAAAGTACTGCAGGCACGTGTCTCTCCAGATCGCCGCATGGGTTTTCTGTGCCTCCAGCCTGGCTCTGACATGTGCGAA
>DAINBR010000419.1:0-2541 GCA_036732865.1 Bacteroidota bacterium
ACCTGAAGTTGTCGCTCTTCCAGCGACACCATGCATTGGTGAGAATCAAGGGTGCGAAGAAAGAAGTTGAACCGGAGAAGGCCGGGGAGGAGAAATTGGCGGCGTAGGGACGAAGCCGGGGTCAGACCCGAACCAACTGTCAATAGTCAATGGACTATTGACCATCATCAATCGGTTGGGGTCAGGCCCCTTATGCCGTTCATTTCTGAAATTTGTACCCCGCAGTGTGAACCGTCACGATGTGGCCGGGTTTTGTTGAATCGTCTTCGAGTTTCTTCCGGAGCGCCAGGATATAGTTGTCGACCGTCCGCGTCGTGGGGAATGTTTCGTAGCCCCAGACCTGGTTCAGCAGCATGTCGCGCGTGACGACCTCTCCCTCGTGCTGCACGAGGAACTTCAGCACAGAGTATTCTCGCACGGAAAGCTTCACCTTCCTTCCTCTCAGTTTCGTCTCCTGGCGGACAAAGTCGACCTCTACATGACCGAATGAGCACGATTCGATGTCCTTCGTCATTTCCCCCTTGCGCCTCAAAAGGGCCCTGACACGGGCGAGCAGTTCACGGACGGAAAACGGTTTCGTCATGTAGTCATCCGCGCCCATTTCAAGCCCAAGCACCTTGTCCATTTCCATCCCTTTGGAGGTGAGCATCAAAATCGGGGTTGACACGCCGCTCCCGCGCAGCTCTTTGCACACATCCTCCCCGTTGATGTCCGGAAGACCGAGATCCAGGATGATCAGGTCGACGTGTTCATTGCGTCCGAGGGCAAGACCGCGTGTGCCGTTGGGGGCAGTCAGAACCGTGTAATGTTCTTTCTCCAGCACGTCCTGCAGCCCCAGTTGGATGGAAGCATCATCTTCGACGATGAGTATGGTTTTCATGTCACCGGGAATCCCTCCTGTTCGTGGGTCTTCGTGTGCTGGTCTTCTTTACCGGCGGCAGGAGGGGAAACACCAGAGTAAATGTACTCCCCCTGTCCGGCGCACTACGAACTTCGATCTTTCCCTTGTGCGCATTCATGATGTGCTTCACGACAGAAAGCCCCAATCCGACTCCTTGAATACGACTGGGGAGTGATGGGTCGCGGTAGAACTTCTGAAAGAGGTGCGGCATCACCGCGGCGGGTATCCCGCGTCCGAAATCTTTCACACTGCACGTAATCGCCTTGCCTGTTCTGCCGACGGTGATGCTGATCTTCTTGTCGTCGCCCGAATACTTCATGGCATTGGTCAGCAGGTTCAGCAGGGCCTCTCTGACCGCGTCCGGATCTGCACAGATCCGGTAGGCACCAGACGACCTGCTCCGCCGGTCCCGCACGACGTCAAGAACAACGCTGTATTGCTCTTTTGCCAGTTGGTACTTCATCGTGAGGAGGGTTTCACGGACAAGCACATCCAGCTGTACCTCACGCATCGTGTACTGTTGTTCTCCCTGGTCGATCTTGGCCGAGTCCAGAATGGTATTCACCATGCGGTGCAATCGATCCGATTCGCCTTTGATAATGCGCACATAGTCCCGGGCGCGCCGGTCGCCGCGGGGGAGCCGTCCCGTGAGGAGTTCGGCAAACATCTTGATGGAGGTCAGCGGCGTGCGCAATTCGTGAGAGACATACGAAACGAAATCGGACTTCATGACGTTCAGCCGCTGCAGACGGCTTGCCTCGTCACTCTTCTCCATAACCGCGCGCTGGAGAAGAATGCGCTCCATTTCTGCGCCACCCTGCATCGCGAGGTTGCCGAGCAGATCCACGTCTTCGCTGGTGAACACCGTACCTGCCTTCTTCCTGCCCAAGAGCAGCATTCCGCGCAATTGCGCGTTGGCACGAACCACGGGGCAGACAAGTACGAACTGGCAGGCTTCAAGGAGAGATGCATCAGCCTCGCGATGGGAGACTCCCGGCTCGATCGCGCCCGGGCGTCCGAGAAGTACCCCCCCGGACTCCTCGGCATGCTGTCTCAGCACTGCAAGGCGATCCAGCATTCCAGTCTGAATCCCCCTTCCGCCGATGAGGCGCATCGTACCATCGTGATCTACCAGGAGGAATCCGATCCGCTCCACCGGCAACAGCGTATCGATGCGCTCCACGACCAAATTCCCCAGATCATCAACCGTCGCACATGTTTTTACGTCCTCTTGAAATCTGCGGGCGGCCTGCCGGAAATCGTAGCGTACCCGGAAAAATCTTCGATCCACCGCCTGTTGCACGACCCGGCGCGTCGGCTCGAACAACAGGGCGACGACGATCGCCGACCCTGCGGAAATCCCCAATGACAATCCATACGTCGCATGGGACACCACTGCAGCCAGCCCCCCCAATATACCCATGTATACCAGCACCACCATTGCCATGACCGTGCCATACACCAGACTGCGATTGAGCAGAAGGTCAATGTCCATGATATGATACTTGATGATGGAGATGCCGAATGCCACCGGAATGATTCCGGAGGCCAGCAGCATGACCGACTCGGGAACGAGCCCGTAACTCAATACCATGGAAGGGATGATCCAGAGAAGGACAAAGGGCAGGAAACCGACGAAC
>DAINBR010000420.1:0-2536 GCA_036732865.1 Bacteroidota bacterium
GGAATCGTCGTCGCGCCGCGCGCCAACGGACGAGTCTTCCCCGTTAACGGAACAGCTAAAGATGTCATGAGGGTATTCTCCCGTCTTCTTGACGCACACAACGTCACCGTGAGGTTTCATCAGAGAGTCGAAGAGATTCTCACGGATGATCGCGGCGTGTGCGGCGTCCGTATCGATCGTACCGTAATCAACGCGCGACAGGTAATCCTCTCCACCGGCGGCGCGTCCTACCCACAAACCGGAACCACGGGAGATGGATTTGTGATTGCACGGACTCTCGGACACACGGTTGTGCCCGTACGTGCCGCCCTCGCGCCGATACAGACAGCCCCTCTCCTTCCGGGGAGCTGGCGCGGTGTGGCGATTCGGGGAGGGTCACTTTCTGCGGTCCACCGTGGCACGGAGATCGCCCGGCTGGAGGATGATCTGTTATTCACGCACGAAGGTTTGTCAGGCCCGGCGACGCTGGGGATCAGCCGTGCCGCGGCGCTTGCCGCGGAATCAGGCACGGTCTCGCTTTTTTGGGATTTCTTCCCCCGGAAGGAACCAGCTGTTTTGGATGAGGAACTCCAGGCTGTGATCCGGACACATCGCGGCCGCACAGTGGCGACTCTTCTGGAACCGTGGCTGCCGAACCGAATCATTGAGGCGGTGCTCCGGTCGGCAGGAGTTGATCCGGAAACTCGCGGTCATGTACTGACACGCAAGGACCGCAGCGCGATCATCAGGTTCCTCAAACGATGGCCGCTTGGAGACGTTGCGTGCATACCGATCGAGAGAGGCGAAGTGACGGCCGGCGGGATTGCCCTCGGGGAGGTGGACTCGCACACCATGTGTTCCCGGCGAGTCAAGGGACTGTATTTGTGCGGTGAGGTGCTGGACATCGCCGGTCCCATAGGGGGGTACAACCTTCAAGCGGCGTTTTCCACGGGCTTCGTCGCTGGTGACAGTGCGGCCGAAGAATTTCTGCAGGCTGCCAGGTGTCCAGACCCTACTTTGCCAGCATCATCTTCCGCGTCGTGACGAATCCGTCGGCGGCGAGTTGGTATAAATACAGGCCGCTCGCAAGCACCGCCCCATCAAATGTCACCGCGTACTCACCTGCCGGTTGTCTCTCGTTCACCAGCACTGCAACTTCCCGTCCGAGTAGGTCATAGATGCCGAGTTTCACCCATCGGGATCCCGGGCCCGAAACTCTGTACCCGATGTGTGTCTTCGGATTGAAAGGATTCGGGTAGTTCTGCAAGAGCGTGGTCTGCATCGGCGTGCCGACCGGTACATCCACGGCGGTCGGATTTGATGCGGTCATGATGAAATCCACAGGCTCAACAACGAAGGTGCTGGACGGGATTGTGACGGGGGTCTGAACGTGGTTGAACCGGAAGCGGTCCGCCAGCAACGTTACCGATCCGCTCCCGAGTGCATCCACAGCATACCGGCCTGTCGGGTCGCTCAACCCGTACCCGATGATTCTATCGTCCGGGGCACGTGCCAGGACGCGAACCCCGGGCAACGGAGTGCCGTTCCCGGAAAGGACATGTCCCCGTATCCTTGTAAGACCGGCATTGTTCAGCGGTGGTACGGATATCCGTATGTATGGTGTAATGCCATTGACCTCGACGCTGTCGGCATCGAGCCATGTGAGGGCGCTGGCACCTGAGGCCGTTGAGTAGGACGGGGCATACTCACCGAAGGGGATGGCAAGGACATTGTAGCTCCCCGCTTCGATGTCTTCAACAAGAAAGATGCCGCTCGAGTCAGTGAAGGTGAAGACTGCCGGTCGTTCGTCTCCTTCTTTCGGGCGGGGAAACAGGATGATGCGTGCAGGAACATCGTTGCCTCCGGGGTCCTGCACAGTGCCCTGCATGGTGCCTGTATCGGTTGGAGCTTTCTTCCTGAGGGAGAAGGTGATACCGGTCGTATCGCCCCGTATCGCGAGGATTGTCGCTTGTGTCGGGTCGGAGGCATTGTCAAAGAATTCGGGGTAGTAGCCGTTCATTGCCGACATGGCGACATACTGCCGGCCGCTGACGAGCTGTGCGAAGAACTTGCCTGCGGTGTTTGTATGGCCGTACCATGCCACGCCGCGGGAATAGCCGATGCCCGGTACAAGCACGGCTTCGGGTCCGGTCCCCTGCGTCGGCGAGGATGTTGCGGCTGAAGTCACGAGCTCCTGGATCGGACGGACAAACGCGACAACTGCGCCCGCGATCGGTGCCCCCTGGTCGTCCGTCACAATGCCGCTCACGTATGCATAGGGCTGTTGGGAGTTCGGCACAAGTGAGAAATCCACGCGGGTTGTATCGTTGACCCTGACGGTGACCGGTGTGGCGTTTGCCGGTTCGTTTGCACCGAGATACCACTGCGTCTGATGGCCGGTTTGTGTAAGCTGCGTCAGCGGTTCATCCGCACGCACGATATAGACGCCGGTATCGACGACGGCGGAGAATGTGCCGGCGGAAGTCACTGTTATGTCAAGCCCGCGATTAGCGGGGGAAGGCAATTTGAAAAAGCGGACGACGACCTTCGGGATGGG
>DAINBR010000421.1:0-2514 GCA_036732865.1 Bacteroidota bacterium
CCTGCGTGTTGGGCATGGTCTGAAGCCTGTGTTCCACCGTCCGGAGGAATACATATGCTTCTGTGAGGGATCGCGTTTCCGCCTCTCCGAGCAGGGACGCCTTGCAGAGCGCATCCACCGCGTTGAGGGTGTTCACGGCATGGAGGGAGCGGTCGCGTCCGCCGTTGACCAGCTGCAGCGCCTGGACAATGAACTCGATGTCCCGAATTCCGCCTGCCATAAGCTTCACGTTTGCCGCATCGCCGATACTGGCTTCGATGCGCCCTTTGATCCGCGCAATAGATTCTCCCGGATGTTCCATGAACGTTCTCGGGTAGACAAATGGCTCGAGGGCTGAGAGGAAACGGTGTCCCAGTTCCAGAGACCCGGCCACCGGGCGGGCTTTGATGAGCATCTGTCGTTCCCACAGCTCCCCCTGTGACTCATAATAGAGGAGGTAGCCGTTCACCGGGCGCGCCAACGCACCGGCACCCGCCTCAGGGCGCAGCCGCATGTCCACGCGGTACATGTGTCCCTCCGCCGTCGACTGTGTCAGATTCTGCACCAACCGTCCGGCAAGTTCAATGAAAAACTCATGGTGGGAACATGAGAGACGCGGCGTGGTCCCGTCAGCGCCGTACACGAACAAGAGATCGACGTCGGAGCTATAGTTGAGTTCCCGCCCGCCAAGTTTTCCCAGGCCGATAACCGCAAACGGCTCTTCGGGAATGGTGCCGTATTTCTGCCGCAGCTGCTCGAACGTAGCATCGAGGACAGCATTGATGACGACATCAGCAAGGTCTGAGAGTTGGGCTGTGATGACGCGGAGATCCGCCAGGCCGAGGATATCCTGCACTCCCACACGTAACACTTCGCGGCGGAGAAGGCGCCGGAGGGCGTCGAGCCGGCGCTCGACCCGTGGAAATGCCCCGGACAGCCTCTGTACTTCTGCGCGCACTTCATCCTTGTTGAGCGGAACAGAGAGCACACCGGAAGCCGTTAGCCATCGAAAGAGACCCGGATCCCTCACGAGAATGTCCGTGAAGAAAGCCGAATCACCGAGTACCCGCGCCATCATATCGAGAAGGACCGAGTGCTGCAATAAATCGTTGAACAATCCCGCACGGCTCAGCGTGGCTTCGGTGAACCGAAGGAGCCCCGACAGGGCAAGGTCAGGATCGGGAGCTGCTGGGAGGTGAATGGAGAGAGCCTTCGTAAGGTCCGCAGGGGTGAAGCTGCTCCCGGAAGTGAGCATCTGCTCATGCAGCGCAGTCAGAGCCCGTTCCGCACGACTTGTATCAGCAAAATTCAGACGGGAAAATTCCGGCAGGGACATTGCATATGGTACAAAAAAACAGAGAGAGAGAAAAGCTGGGGAACGGGCGGGTGGGAGCATATCGGAACTGTTTGCTTTTCCCCCTCCCCCTCGCTATATTTGCTTGTAAGCCACTGTAGCGCAAGGAGATGCGTTAACCGACGATGATCGCCCTCTATGCCCTGTTCCGAAAACCGGAAGACACCGAATCGTTCGACGCTCGCTTCCACGATTCGCTGCTGCCTCTATTGAAGAAGGTGCCCGGACTCCGCGGGCTCCAGGTTACACGCATCAATGGCGCCGCGTTTGGCGAATCCAGGTGTAACATGGTGGCACAACTCACGTGCGCGCACCGTCACGGCATGGATGCAGCACTTGCCTCCAAAGAAGGAAAAGCAGTCGTCCGGGATATTATGAGCTTCGCCGCCGACCTCGTTACCGTGTTCTTCGGAGAGCAAATCCTGTGATGCTTCCACGAACGTCCGTCAAGACACGACTCCACACAGTTCGATCGCTCCCCCCCCTTGCACTCGTTCTCTACGCCCTCTTGCCGGGTTTGATAACCGGCTGTGAGCCGCCTGCGGAGCACGAAGTCCAGTGGGAGTTCCTTCATGGCCCCTATGCCCGTGAGATCACGACCCTCCTGTCGTTGGAGCAGACCAGGGGGCATCTTCTCGTGGGGATGGTGAACGGGGACGTTTTTTTCTCTGCATCCAACGGAGAGTCGTGGATCCGCAGGACCCCTCCCTCTCCCGGCATGACGATCCATACCTTCGTCCAACACCCGGATACTCCCGGCTCCATTTATGCCTGCGCCGCGGGCGGGCTGTTTCTCAGCCGTGACGAAGCCAGATCCTGGCGGCAGCTCCTGCCCGCTGACACATCACAGCGGCAGTCCGTCAGGTGCCTTGCGATCGATCCCTGGAAGACCCTGACATTCTTCGCCGGCACCGAAGGCAACGGTATCCTGCAATCGACTGATGATGGCATGACCTGGACCTCTGCGAATGGTGTCGCTGATTCTCTCCTGCGCGGGGCGGTCGTGTACGCAATCCGCATTGACCCGGACCGCCCTGACCGGATGCTGGCTGCACTCGGCACAGGAGGGCTTGCTCTTTCGGAAGACGGCGCCGCACAATGGCGCCTGCTTGTTGGCGGTGCAACCACCGTCGCCGCGGCAATAACTCACGTTGTCGTGGAATCCGGCAACGGTTCCATGA
>DAINBR010000422.1:0-2510 GCA_036732865.1 Bacteroidota bacterium
GCGGCACGAGCATTTTCATCAACCCGATGACACCGATCGAAGTGCGGGATCGCACGGTACCGCGTTTGTACAAGCTGCGCGAGGAAGTGAAAATCGGCTGGATCCGGATTGCAGAAGAATGCCGCGTCGATCCCAATCCGCTGAAATACTACTTGAAGTGACAGTGCTGATTTGCGGGGGGCCCGCCGCCCCATACTGTCTCCTCCCGCCAGGCGAAAACCACAAACGTGCTATCAGCTGTTGACATATTGCTGCAGTATGCCGACCGCCGTCTCCTCGATGGCGTCACGTTCCATATCGGTCCGACCGACCGCATCGGCCTGGTGGGTGCGAATGGTTCGGGGAAATCCACCCTCCTGCGAATCCTCCTGGGCGAGATCATGCCCGACGCCGGCACCGTGACGCGGGCAAAGTATGTCACCGTCGGATATCTGCCCCAGGAAGGAATGGCAGTGGCCGGGCGTACGCTGTATACGGAAGTGGAATCGGTATTCGCAGATATCGTGCGCACGCGCGAACAGCTTGACCAGCTGCAGGAAGCCATGGCAACGACCCCGCACGACACCGACGCCTTCCGCGAGATGCTGGAGATTTTCGGAGAGCTACAGCACCGCCTTGAAGCGGCAGACGGGTTCCGCCTCTCCTCCTCCATCGAGAAAGTACTCATCGGCCTCGGCTTCAGGCAACAGGACTTTACCCGTCTCACCGACGAGTTCAGCGGAGGCTGGCAGATGCGCATCGCGCTCGCCAAGCTCCTGCTTCTCCAGCCGTCGTTGCTTCTGCTCGATGAGCCCACGAATCATCTTGATCTGGATTCCCTGCAGTGGCTCGAAGAGTATCTGCAATCGTACCGGGGCGCCGTAGTGCTGGTGTCACACGACCGTCGTTTCCTTGATACCATGACACGGCGCACCTTCGAGCTGAGCTTCGGTACGCTGACGGACTACGCCGGCAACTTCAGTTTCTTCCTGGAAGCCCGTGAGGAACGGCGTGCACTGCAGCGGGCGGCGTTCCGGAATCAACAGCAACAGATCAAGCAGACCGAGCGCTTCATCGAACGGTTCCGCTACAAGGCCACCAAGGCGCGGCAGGTGCAAAGCCGCATCAAACAGCTGGACAAACTCGAGATTATCCGGCTGGAAGACGAAGAGGACGAAATTCATTTTTCCTTCCCCCCTTCGCCTCCTTCCGGAAAAGTCTCCCTGACGCTCAAGGATATCGCGAAGTCGTACGGCGCACTGAAGGTATTTGCTCACCTGGATCTGCAGATCGATCGCGGTGACCGGATTGCGTTTGTCGGCGTGAACGGCGCGGGGAAGTCCACACTCGCACGCATCATCGCGGGCGTCGAAGGCGTCGATGCGGGGGAGCGCGTTCCCGGCCACAACGTCGTGGTGTCGTACTTCGCGCAGCACCAGGCGGAAGATCTCACGCCGGAGTATGATGCGCTGCAAACTGTGGAAGCCGTTGCGGTGGGAGATGTCCGCCGACATCTCCGCACGTTGCTCGGTTGTTTCCTGTTTCACGGAGACGATGTGTTCAAGAAAGTCTCCGTGCTGTCGGGCGGCGAAAAGAGCCGGCTGGCGCTGGCAAAGATGCTTCTGACCCCCGCCAATCTCATTGTGCTGGATGAACCCACGAACCATCTGGATATGCGCTCGAAAGCCGTGTTGCAGGACGCCCTCGCGGAGTTCCAAGGCAGCATGGTGATTGTGTCACACGACCGGGATTTTCTCGATCCCCTGGTCACCAAGGTCGTGGAGTTCAAAGACGGCCGCATTCGCACACTGCTCGGGAACGTGAGCGAGTACCTTGCCTTCCGCCAGAGCCAGGAGGCCGTGACGGCAGCCGGACGGGAGATAGCAAGTTCCGCTGCCGGCAAGGAACGCAAAAGGCGTGAAGCGGAGTTGCGGAACGAACGCTACCTCCGCACAAAACCTCTGCAGGAGAAACTCGCGCGCGTGGAAGCGGAAATCGAGCAGCTTGAGCAGAAGAAGAAGGACCTCGAAGCAACAATGGCGGACCCGGAAGCGTATCGAAGCGGCGAAGCGCTCCGCGAAATCCATGCCAGCTACAAATCCACCGGTGAACAGCTGTTGGACCTGTACCACCGATGGGGCCGGGTCAGCGAAGAACTTGAGAAGGTCATGGCGGAGTTCAGCGAAATCACGGAGCGGCGATGAAGCGCGGGGACGAACTGATCATGACGGTCGAGCGGTACGGCGCGGAAGGAAAAGGTGTCGCCCGGCTCGACGGATTCGTTGTGTTTGTCCGTGGTGGTGTTCCGGGCGATGTGGTGTGCGGACGGCTGACCAGGGTGCGCAAGAACTTTGCCGATGCAGAGATTGCGTCTGTGACGACGCCTTCGCTGCACCGTGTCACCCCACGGTGCCGGTATTTCGGAACGTGCGGGGGATGCGTGTGGCAACATCTCGCCTATCCAGCCCAGCGGGAATTCAAGCGCCAGCAAGTACGGGATGCCCTGGAACACATCGGCGGTTTTGCCGGGA
>DAINBR010000423.1:0-2503 GCA_036732865.1 Bacteroidota bacterium
TCGGATCATGCCTCCGACCGCGCGGATCTCGTGTTGAATATTACCGCGGCATACTGGACACTCTATCAGATCCGGGAGACCGAGGGTTTCGTGACTGACAATGTCCGGCGTCTCGAGGGGTATGTGCGGGACATCGGCAATCTCCTGAAGGTCGGGATGGCAACCCGGAACGACGTCCTCAAGATGGAAGTGCAACTGTCTTCTGCTCGCCTGTCTCTCATCGATGCAAGGAACGATGTTCAACTTGCCACGATGAGCCTCAACACCTTGCTCGGGCGCCCTGTGAATAACCCGTTGCTTCCCGCGTCTGTGCCCGATTCCGGTGCTCATCGTGTGTCCGCGCCGATCGACACGCTGACCGCGGCGGCACTTACAGAACGCTCCGATCTCCTGGCACTGGCATCACGCGTTGAAGCCTCCCGTGCAGGTGTCCGCGCGGCGCAGGCCGGGTGGTGGCCGCAGGTTCTTCTGGGCGCCAGCTATTACTACAGCCGCCCGAACCAGCGCTACATGCCGACGCGGGATGCATTCAAGGGAACATGGGATATCGGCGTCATGCTCACCATGGATATCTGGAACTGGGGGCAAACAGCGCGGCTGGCGGATCAGGCCGAGGCAACATTGCGGCAGAACGAGTTGATGTATGATCAGCTGCGTGAGGGCGTCGCACTGGACGTCCATCGGTCCGCTCTGCAGGTCCAGCGTGCCCGCGAGCGGGTGGAAGTTGCGGATCTCGGATTGCGTCACGCGGAGGAGAATCTCCGCGTTTCCACCGATCGTTTCCGGCGAGGCCTCGTCACGGTGACGGAGCTGCGGGACGCCGAAGTGGCGTTGGTGCAGGCAATGATCGCACAAAGCGGTGCGCGCGTGGAATCGGAGATCAGCCGTGCCCGCCTGGCGCGCGCTCTGGGGAGCACCACACCATGAGTACGCCGGCCATAGAGGTTCGTGAGCTCACCAAACGTTTTGGCGGGTTTACCGCCGTCGATCGGTTGAGTTTCACCGTGAAGAAGGGAGAAATCTTCGGTTTTCTCGGAGCGAACGGCGCCGGGAAATCCACGACTATCAGGATGTTGTGCGGACTCTTACAGGCCACCTCCGGCACCGCCATCGTCGGCGGGCATGATATTGCCACCCGGACCGATATGGTGAAACAAAACATCGGCTACATGTCGCAGCGTTTTTCCCTGTACGACGATCTGACCGTGGAGCAGAATATCCGTTTCTTCGGCGGCGTCTACGGCCTTTCAGACTCCCGGCTCAATGAACGGATGACATGGGTTCTCGGGATGGCCGACCTGCTGGGGAGGGAGGGAAGCATGACCCGGACCCTCTCGGGGGGCTGGAAGCAACGACTCGCGCTCGGCTGCGCGATCCTCCATCAGCCGCCGATCATCTTTCTTGACGAGCCGACCGGCGGTGTGGACCCCATCTCACGCAGGAATTTTTGGGAGCTCATCAACCGTCTCTCGGGAGAAGGGGTGACCGTGCTCGTCACCACGCATTTCCTGGACGAAGCCGAATACTGCAACGATATCATACTGATAAATGCAGGGCGATTGATTGCGGGAGGGAGTCCGACGGAGCTAAAGACCACACACATCACGACGCCGCTGCTGGAAGTGACGCTGAAGTCCGGCGGCATCGTCGATGCTCTTGAAGCCGTGCGCGTGCAGCCCTGGGCTCTCGAGACATCGGTATTTGGGACCAAGCTTCACGTGATGGTGCCGGAGGAGGGAAGCGGTGTCCGGGCCGTCCGAAGTGTGCTGTCAGAAAAGGGAATGATCGTCGCCCGGATCGAACGGATTGTGCCGTCACTTGAAGATGTTTTCATCGCCCTTCTGGAAAAGGACGCGAAGCACTCTCAGGCTGCCTGACGGAAAGGACGCGAAGAACGACTATGCTGAGTGCACTCAAGCCGATCATTATCAAGGAATTTCGCCAGATCAGCCGTGATCCCACATCCCTGGGGATGCTGCTTGTCCTGCCGGCGGTACTGATCGTCATGGTCGGTTATGCATTGAATTTCGACGTGAAACACATTCCCCTGGCGGCATTCGATCAGAGCGGCAACGCTGAAAGCAGGGAGTACCTCCAGAAATTCTCGCATTCCGAGTATTTCACCTATGCCTATGAAGTCCACAGCTACCGCGAAATCGAGCAACTGTTTCTGGACGGCAAGGCAAAGGTGGCGCTGGTTGTGCCTTCGACCTTCGGCCGCGATCTGCTCGCGGGCAACGAAACGCACGTTCAGATCCTCGTGGACGGTTCCGACGCGAACACTGCCGGGCAGGCAGTGGGGTACGCCTCGCGCATCACGGCGGAATTCTCTTCGGCGCTCATCCTGGATGCGCACCGGCAGGCAGGCAGGACCCTCTACCAACCCATCGATTTCGAACCCCGGATCTGGTACAATCCAGATCTGGTTTCCTCAAAGTTCCTCGTTCCCGGACTGATCGGATTCATCATCATGTTAACTGGTGTCATTTCGACCTCCATGACC
>DAINBR010000424.1:0-2501 GCA_036732865.1 Bacteroidota bacterium
GGTGTTGACGCCGTATGGCAAGGACTACTACTACATCTTCAAGCGTCCGAAACAACAGTGCATGTGGTTCGTTGCCTCACGGAAGAATTGAACCCGGATAAATCGAGCCGAACGGTCCGCTTGCATGAGCGGAGCCAAATGCGTATATTGGGACCAATCGATGGGCGATTAGCTCAGTTGGTCAGAGCGCACGGTTCACATCCGTGAGGTCATAGGTTCAAGTCCTATATCGCCCACCCCCTTTAAATCCTGCACAGAGAGGCAGGGAAGGGATACGCAGTGAACCTGAACCTCCCAACGAACATACCTGATGAGTTCCCGCGACGCGGCCGAACTCATTCGTGCCGACCCTGTGGTGTGCACGGGGCGCGGCATTTTCACCTCCATTCGCAGCATGCGGGTGGAGGCTTTTTCTTGCCCTTCTTACATCACGTCATTCCCAGCATAACGGAATACTCCGATGCGACGACTCAAAGCACAGATCATTGACAACGAAGGATTCGACCGGACCCTCACGCGGCTGGCGCACGAAATTCTGGAGAAGAACAGGGGGGCCGCCAACATTGTCATTGTCGGCATCCGCACCCGGGGAGAATTTATCGCGCGGCGGATCGCCAGCATCATCGAAGATGTCGAACACACGAAGCTGCATATCGGCTCACTGGATATAACCCTGTATCGCGACGACCTGCTTGGCAAACTTGAGCAGCCGCAGCTGAAGGGGACGGAAGTATTGTTCGACATCAGCGGCCGGGACGTGATCCTGATCGATGATGTGCTGTTCACCGGCCGAACGATCCGTGCGGCTCTCGACGAGCTGATTGATCTCGGCCGCCCGCGGACCATCCAGCTTGCGGTCCTCGTTGATCGCGGACACCGGCAGTTGCCGATCCGGGCGGACTATGTGGGCAAGAACGTTCCCACTTCCGCGAACGAGTCGATCCGTGTGCACGTGAAAGAGGTGGACGGCGAAGACACCGTCCTCCTGATGCATCCCGAAGAATGAAACGCTGACCACCAGAGAGAATATCCATGCCACTGCACAGCAAACACCTTCTCGGCCTGGACGGCATGAGCCGTGAAGATCTTCAGCTGATCCTGGACACCGCGGTCTCATTCCGCGAAGTGCTGGAGAGGCCCATCAAAAAGGTGCCGCCGCTCCAGGGGAAGACCGTTGCAAACATGTTCTTTGAGAATTCCACACGCACACGGCTCTCGTTCGAGCTGGCGGAACGGCGCTTGTCTGCGGATGTCCTCGGTTTTGCGGCAACGGGGAGCAGTGTGAGTAAAGGGGAAACCCTCAAGGATACGGCGCGGAACATCGAGGCGATGAAGGTGGATATGGTGGTGATGCGTCACAGCGCGGCGGGCGCACCGCATTACCTCTCCCGCGTCATCGATGCGAACGTCATAAACGCCGGCGACGGTTCGCACGAACACCCGACGCAGGGCTTGCTGGATATGTTCACGATCCGCGAGAAGCATGGCCGGTTGAATGATCTCCATGTCTGTATCGTCGGCGATGTCTCCCATAGCCGGGTTGCACGTTCGAATATCCTGGGCCTGAAGACCATGGGGGCGCGGGTGTCTGTGTGCGGGCCGGCAACCATGATTCCGCGCGAGATCGAACGGCTCGGCGTCGAAGTGTACTATCATCTCGATGACATTCTCCCGCCGGTTGACGTCCTGAACGTTCTGCGCATACAGCTCGAGCGGGATGCGGGCCGACTCTTTCCGACGATCCGGGAGTACCGGCAGACATACGGGATTACCCGTCAGCGCCTCGAAAAAGCCGGCCGGGTGATAACAATTATGCACCCCGGCCCGATCAACCGGGATGTCGAAATTTCCGCGGATGTGGCCGACAGCGAACATTCGGTGATCCTCCAGCAGGTGCTCAATGGTGTCGCTGTGCGGATGTCGGTGCTGTACTTGCTGTCAACGCGTGGTTAAGGACTTCCCGGACAGAAATCACTGATCTCATCATTCAACAGCAGACACCTATGCAACTCCTTCTGAAGGGCGGCAGGCTTGTCGATCCTCCCACGGGGCGCGATGAGGCGTTGGATATCCTGATCCACGACGGTCGCATCGAGCGCACGGGGACAAACCTCTCGGCGAGCGCCGCACAGGTGATTGAACTCAAGGGGAAAATCATCGCACCCGGATTCATCGACATGCACGTCCATTTCCGGGAACCGGGCTTCGAGTACAAGGAATCCATAGCGTCGGGATGTGCGGCGGCGGCCGCGGGCGGGTTCACCGCGGTGTGCTGCATGCCCAACACCAATCCCCCGATCGACGATGAATCGATTGTCCATTTCATCCATGCCCGTGCGCGTGTCGCACTGGGGGGATTGGTGAATGTCTACCCTATCGGCGCTGTGACGGCCGGACGGAAAGGCGAACATCTGGCCCCGCTGGCGGAACTTGCCGCTGCAGGCGCCGTCGGTTTTTCGGACGACGGCGACCCCGTGCATGATGCGGAACTCATGCGCCGC
>DAINBR010000425.1:0-2497 GCA_036732865.1 Bacteroidota bacterium
CTGTTCCTGCATTCCCGCAAGACTCAGCCGCGGGATGACGTCGCGGCCCCAGGTCTCGACCGTGCGCAGATAATCGAGGCACCCCAGGCGGGCTACAAAGAGCAGGTGTTCTATCATGACCTCGTGGCTGATACCGACGGGCATGCGACGGTCATGATCCGGAATGACGAGCTCGATCTCGGTCTGTTTGTGCACTACCGGCAGGCGGAGCTACCCCGCTTTGCGGAGTGGAAGATGATGGGGGCGGGTACGTACGTGGTGGGCATGGAACCGGCCAATTGCGGCGTCGGCGGCCGTGCCGCCGAGCGGGCCCAGGGGACACTACAATTTCTGGAACCCGGCGAAGACCGGCATTTTGCCTTGCAGATTGGCGTGATCGAGGGCCACGCCGCGTTGGATGACTTCATTGTCAGCCACAACCTAGAATAGCGCCAGGGCGTATTTTCATCACGAAAATCAAGGCTACACATGAAGAAATCGATCGTCATCTTCGGAGCCTCCGGCGATCTAACCTCCCGCAAGCTCATCCCCGCGTTATACATGAATTTCCAAAAGAAACGCTTGCCGGCGAACACACAAATCATCGGGTTCTCCAGGCACCCGTTCTCCGACGACGAGTTTCGAACTAAGATGAAGGAGGCCTTGCTCGTCCACGTACCCACCGAGTTCGTGCTCGACGAGTGGGAAGCGTTCGCGCGGCTCCTGTTCTACCACCCTGGCCACGTGGAGAAGCTCAATGATTATCTCTCCCTCGCCGGAAAAGTAAACACCACCGACGGCGAGGATGCAGATGCACTCTTCTACCTGGCCATAGCGCCGAAGTTGTATCCCGTCGTGGTCCGGAAATTGGACGAGGCCCGTCTCCTGACGCCGATGGGCAACAAGGGATACAGAAGGATCGTGGTGGAGAAACCGTTCGGCAGTGACCTGGAAACGGCACAAGCCCTGGATCAAGAGCTGCTCAAGGTGGTCAGCGAAGACCAGATCTACCGCATTGATCACTACCTCGGCAAAGAGACCGTTCAGAATATCCTGGTCTTCCGTTTCGGGAACGCCATCTTCGAACCGCTCTGGAATCGCAACTACATCGAACATGTCCAGATCACCGTTGCGGAAACGGTGGGCGTGGAGCACCGTGCAGGGTACTTCGATCACACCGGCCTCCTCCGCGATATGTTCCAGAATCATCTTCTTCAGCTCCTCTCTCTCGTGGCCATGGAGCCCCCGGTCGCGATAGAAGCAGATGCACTTCGCGACGAGAAGGTGAAAGTGCTCAGGAGTATCCGCGATATTCCCGGAGAGCTGTCGGCGAGGTACACAGTGCGGGGACAATACCGCGGGTACCGCGCAGAGCCGGGAGTCGACCCGCATTCGAATACCGAAACGTTTGCGGTGATCCAGCTCTTTCTGGACAACTGGCGCTGGCAAGGCGTGCCGTTCTACCTCCGCTCGGGCAAGATGCTAAAGGAGAAGTCAACCGAAATTGTCATACAGTTCCGTCGGCCACCGTATCAGATGTTCGACATCCATTCGGGCTCGACCGAATTGTCGACGAACCATTTGAGCATCTCCATCCAGCCGGACGAAGGTATTCACCTGCGATTCATGACGAAGGTGCCTGACGGTGGGATGACCATGCTGCCCGCGGAGATGAACTTCCATTTCCGCGAAACATTTCACGAAACGCCGATCCCCGAGTCCTACGAACGGCTGCTGCTCGATGCACTGAATGGAGACGCCTCGCTGTTCGCACGTAATGACGAAATCGCGCTGGCATGGAGACTCATCGATGCCATCCGGCGGGGGTGGCAGGGAGAAACCGCCCCCGAACTGCAGATGTACGAGCAGGGATCCTGGGGTCCGTCGGACGCCGATCGACTGCTCTGGAAGGATGGACGTTGGTGGGTGCAGGATGGATCTCTCCACAAGACGGATGGGCACGGCGATGGGAGAGTCGTCACATGAGCGGTCGTCCGATCATCTCGGTGGCCAAGAACGCCGAAGGAATGAGTCATCTTGCCGCGGAGACGATCAGCGAGCTGATTGCCCGTTCGATTCACGCGCGCGGAATCAGTTGCGTCGCGTTGGCCGGCGGTGAGACCCCGCTCCGGGTGTACCAGATACTTGCAGCCGAACCTTTGCGGAGCACAATCGATTGGCGTCATGTTCATCTGTTCTTTGGCGACGAGAGGATGGTCCCGCCGGACGACACTGCGAGCAACTACGGGATGGTGCTCCGCGCATTGGTGAGCCGCATTTCAATCCCTGCAGAACACGTCCATCGGATCCGGGGGGAAATACCTGCCGCAGATGCCGCGAGAGAGTACGAGACTGAGCTCCTGAAGTGGTTTGGCGGAGATTTGCCGTGCTTTGACGTAGTGCTCCTGGGTGTGGGCGAGGACGGCCACACGGCATCTCTCTTTCCCGGCACCGCGTCACTCGTTGAGGCATCCAGAACAGCGATCGGCTATTTCATCCCCCAGCTCAACAGTTGGCG
>DAINBR010000426.1:0-2463 GCA_036732865.1 Bacteroidota bacterium
TGTTGGGCGCGCTCGGCTGCGGGAGCCTCCTCGTTGCCGGCGGATTTGCGGGGGTACTGGCCCGAATTCATTCAGTTGGCCGTCGGGTACGGGGTGGATGAGCGGATGGCGAAGAGGGAAGCGGTGTTCGGGCTGGACATCAACCTCGACGTGTTGTGCGTGAAGAGTCCGGAACTGAAGCTCGTGCAGCAGACGGTCACCATGATCCACCTCCCCTCGCCTGCGGTGAAATTCACGGAAGGAGAGAGACCCCGCTGGTATCTGGTGCACTGGAATTGAGGGGGAGCTACCCCTTCTGCTCTTTTTTCACCTCGGTGAAGATCTTGCTTACCATTGCCACGAAGCCGGCGGTATCGGCAAGATTCGAGGGGATGATCATCGTGTTTGTGGTTTTTGCCAGCCTGCCGAATTCTCCGATGTAAGCCTCGGCGATCCTCAGATTCACCGCATCCGAACCTCCGCGCTCGTTGATGGCGTTCGCGATTTCCCGGATCCCCTTGGCCGTTGCGAAAAGACGATGACAAAACCGGGCAGTATCAACTCCGAGAGGAGCAGCACGAGACCGACAATGAACCAGAGAAGTTCGGCATTGGTGGAGTCAAACATGGCGAAGCCTCTTCAGTTGTGTGTTGTCAGAACTCTACCCTTACTGCGATGGTGTGTCCGTTGCCAAGATCATCCGCCAGACGGCTGAATCCATAATCAACGCCGAAGACGCCGTACTGGATTCCACCGCCCAGGCCGAGCCCGCGGCCGGTGGACCCGAATTGATACCCGGAACGGAGAAAGAAGGTGTTCTTGAATGCCCACTCACCGCCGACTCTGACGAGGGGCTGCGATTCGGCAAAGACATGTTCGACATCCGCGGCGAGGACCGCAGCGGAGGAGAGATCGGGCAGATCAAATGCATAGGCGGCTCCCGCGCGCATCAATGCGGGAAGCTTCAACGGCTCACTCCTGAACTTCGACATGGAACCCAGATTGGCAACTACGGCGCCCACGGTCAGGCCGTCAGCCAGGCCGTCGTACTGAATGCCTGCATCAAGCGCTGCACCCTGTGCGTCGTCCACGAGAATCTGTTCGTACAGATAACGTGCCGTGATGCCGGCGCGGAGACCGGGCTCGAACTCGTAACAATACGAAAGCCCGACACCGAGATCGCGAGAGGAAAATGTCCCCTGAGACTCCCCTGGCTGAGTCCGGATCTCAATATCCGATACCGCGTTCGTGAGGACGGAAACCCCGAGGGAATGCCGTCCGCCGAGGCTCATCCGGGCCGCGAGAAACTCGGTCCGGGTGTCCTGGATCCATTCCTTGTGCATGAAGAGAATATCGGAGCTGCGCCCGGAAGAAGAGCCGGCGCGGAGCCCGGCAGGATTGTAAAACGTTGCCGCTGCTCCGTGGATGGCACCTGTCATGGCGTCCCCCATTGCCACTCCGCGGGCGGATGCGCCCAGCTTCAGAAATGCCAGCCCGGTAGCTCCGGCACCCGCATGTGCCTGGGATCCGGCGGCGAGGGCCAGGAACAACGAAAGAAATGCGAGAGCACCCCCCCGCGACAGGACAAATGATGTTTGAACACGGTGCATGATTGCCTCAGAACGCTACAGAGACGCTGATGACATGGATGTCCGCCGGGGAGAACGGTTCGATGATGAAGGCATAGTGCACGGCGGGTGTCCACCCGCTCATCCGCTGCCTGAATGTGAATCCCACAGACGGCTTGATACCGTTCCCTTTTTCCTTGAGATCCATCCGGTCTACTCCGGCGCGGGCGGAAAACTCCGGAAGGATGGAGAGTTCCACCCCTGCGCGCGCGACTACCGATGACTTGTTGCTGAATTCCACTTCGGCGCCGATGACACCCAGACTGTCGGGCAGTTGATACGACAGCGCCCCGGTGTAGAGCTGCGGCAAGGGTGCCTCGCTGCTCTGTCCGCTCTGCCCGAAAAGCGTGCTGGTGTCCCATTTGTAGCGGGAGCTGAAATTGCGGACGGTGACAGCCGCGCCAAGGCGGGGCGTGAACAGGTAGTAGGCGCCGAAATCGAATCCGACAGTTGCCGACGCCACGTCGGTATAGAGATGGTAATAGTGCAGCTTCACGTTGACGCCGGCGCTGAACTCCGGTGTGAACTTAATGCCGAAACCGAGGAAGAACATGTTCTCCGAGGTCCGCAGGGCGCCGGTCTGCTCGCCGTCCCCGTCCCGTCCGTCGATGTCATGGACTCCCGAGTTGAGTATGTTGACGGCGAGCCCCGCTTTCGGCGGGAGGGGCATCGCATATGACAGGAAATTGAGAGAGCGGTCCAGGCCGAGAATTCCCATCGAAGCCGATCCGGAGCGGGTTTCGGCAAAAGGAAGCAGCGCGGGATTGTAGTAGCTCGTCATGTCACCTGTCGTCACTGCGGACAAGGCGTTGCCCATCGCCATCCCGCGGGCGCCGAATCCCATTCGTCCCGAAGC
>DAINBR010000427.1:0-2460 GCA_036732865.1 Bacteroidota bacterium
TCTGACAATTGGAGCGGGCAATCGGTTGCCGGTACGAGCGTCGCCGTCGTGACCAAGCAGCGGCCGCAGCCGGACGTCGCGGGCGGGGAGATGCGAAAGCCGACCGTGCAGACCGAGCGGCTCACCCTCGTCCACGCACGGAGCCCCGAGGTAAGTCATCCCGCATCCGGTCATCAATCCTCCGGGAAATGATCGGAGCCATCCGAGCCCGTGAGGATCGAAGAACGCCGGATGAACATCGCCTACGGGTGCGCGCCAGGCAAGCGGGATGGCCCGGTAGTCCGCGACAGAGATGTCCATTCCCCGGTCAAGTGTGACCTGGAACCGCAGTCCGGACCCGGTGCGTACATCGGCAATCCTCACGCCGTCCTCCTGCCCCTCGGACAGGGTCATCATGCGTATACCGGCCAGTTGGGAGAGATCACCGGCATGTGATGCAATTTCCTGGCTTGTGTAGAAGCGTCGAAAGAGTCGAGGCATAGTTGAAGCTCCTTCCAATCAAAGACGGTACGGTCTACTGGATTCAAAGAGTTGTATCATCGACTCCAGCTTCCGTGTGAAGTCCTTTTGCTTATGTGCTTTCGTTTTGCCCACGTAAGTGGTTGCCACTTCGATGGCCCGGCCGAACTGTCCGGTCTCCGCATGCGCAGCCGCGAGAGCAATTCCGCATCTGATATCCTGTTCAAAGGTGCGTTTCTTCACCAAGGCTAGCCGGTGGGCGAGTTCCAACGCCATGTTTCCATTCCGTATTCTCCCGTCAGGGCAGGTTGCGAGAATCCACGCGAATTGTTCCATCAATTCGATGTTGTTGGGAGACGCATGCAATGAGGCCTGAAATTGTCTTGCCGCCTCATCCCACCTCCGCAGTTCGATCAGATAAGTACCCAGCTCCAGTTGTGTCGTTACATTGCCTGGATTTACAGTAAGGCTGTTCCGGTAATACCGCAGGGCACTCTGCACTTCGCCGGTTCGTTTTGCCAGTCTTCCCAACATGAGCCAGAGAATTTCTCTATCCGGGTGAAGTTTCTTCACTATCCGAAGCTGATCTACTGCGCTGTTGGTTTTGCCGTCGAGTATGAGGAGATTAGCCAGTTCGACTCTCATGTCAAAGTTGTTCGGATCATTGTTGATCACTTCAGTACAGTACTTGATTCCCGTGTCATATTGCTTGAAGGCTTTCAAGATCCCGACATACTCCTTATGAGCGTCAGTCGATTTAGGATTGAGGGAAGTTACCCTTTTCAGGAACACGGTACTCGATTCATACTGACCCCGGTATCTCAGGTATATCGCCATGTCCAGGAGTTTCATCTCATCGGTACCAAATCGTTCGAAGTATTCCGTGACGAGGGTTTGAATTTCATCACCCTGATCCCTATCGAGGACCAGCTTCAGACGCCGGGTGAGTGCCTCCCCGTCATTGGGATTGTAGTCAAGGATATGATCGATGAGTGTGACCGTCCAGCCATAGTCCCTTCGTTTAACGGCGTGGTCGATTTCTTTGGAAATGAAATCCGTATTGCGGGAACAGAGAACGAGGGCTTCGTACATTGCATCGCCGGGAGGCACATAGCTATCGAAATCATCGGCCCTCACCTCGCACTCGGCGGTTTTCCCCTCATCTCCCAATTCATAGTACACGCTCCCAAGCAGGCGGTAAGCCGGTCCGAACGAAGGACTCGTCGCCACCAAATCAGTCAAAGATGCTTTCGCGTCCAGATAGTGCTTTTGCAGAAACTGGACGCGCGCCGCCTGCAACTTCGCATAGGTTGTGAGCGGATAACCCCTGTCGACGGGTACACCGATTGCAGAGCGCCCAACACGCACAGCTTCCTCCAATCGGAGAGCCTGTTGAAAAGCCTTACCGGCTTCTTCGTATGAACGGGTTTTGATGTAGGCATTCCCCAGTCTGAACCAGGCCTGCGCGGCCCCGGGGTTCCTTTCGATTACTGCGCGGAGATCGTCAATGGCCTCCTTTGCGTTGCCCAGGTCCTCATTCAGCAGTGCGAGATAGTATCTCCAACGCCACTCAGCAGGATTCAGCTCGATGGCCCGTCTGTAGCTCGCCCGGGCATTGTCATAAAACAGATGCGCATGATACGCCATCCCCAATCTGCCCACAGCTTCATCTGATGCGGGATATTCCCGGGCTTCGTTATTCATCCGGTAGATGTACTCGATCACCGGTTTGGATTGACCGGCAAAGTCCGGCAAATCCGGCAACTTTGATCTTTCCAGATGATGGATTGCAGGCAGGACGACTACAAAGTAAAGGAGGGCAATTGCTGCAGCAACGGTCACCGCGACAAGCGAGATTTTCCTGCGCATGAGCCTTCGCACAGCGTCTTTTGTCCGGTTATACAGACTCACGGCAGACATTTCTGCATACGTTGTCTTCTGATTATTGGCGGTGATGCGAAGGATGTGCCGGGACCGCGATCCGGACCGGCGCTTACATGG
>DAINBR010000428.1:0-2458 GCA_036732865.1 Bacteroidota bacterium
GCGAACGCTCTTACCTACTGCCCATGAGATTCTGACGTTCTTCAATGAGCACTATGCGACCGATACGACGGGAAAGCTGGTCATGTACCCCTCGCAGGCATGCGAAACCTGGTGGGTGTGCACGAATCCGATGCCTGAAATCGCCGGACTTCACGCGGTGCTTGAGCGGCTGTCCGCGTTACCCGGATCGCTCACCACGCCTCAACTCCGCCGCTTCTGGAGCATGCTGCGGAACAAAATGCCCGACCTCCCCACACGCACTGTTGAGGGAGTCACGATGCTCGCCCCGGCCGCCATTTTTGCGAACAAGCAGAATATCGAGAACCCGGAACTCTATGCTGTCTACCCATTCCGGCTCGTTGCATTCGAGAAATCCAACAGGGAGTTAGGCAGTGCCGCACTGGAACATCGTGAAGACCGTGGTGCGTTCGGATGGCGTCAGGACGATATCTTCATGGCATACATGGGTTTGGCAGACTCCGCGAAGGAATATGTCGTCACCCGCGCAGGCAAGAGCCATCCGGAGTCCCGGTTTCCGGCATTCTGGGGACCGAATTATGACTGGGTGCCTGACCAGGACCATGGCAGTGTTCTCCTCAAGACTCTGCAGGCCATGCTCCTCCAGAGTGATGGACGCACGTGTTACCTTCTTCCCGCCTGGCCGAAGGCGTGGAATGTGGATTTCAAACTTCATGCGCCGTTCAATACGACGATCGCTGGCGAGGTTCAAAACGGAAAGATCGTACGTCTCTCTACTGTCCCGGAAACCAGATCTGCGGATATTGTTGTCCTGACCCCCCGGAAATGATCCGCGACTGGCCAGGATTCGGCCAATCCGGTCAAGGAATTCTTGTTGCCGGGGTCCGCTTCCGGACTACCAGTGTTTCATTATTTCACCGAAACACTCCAGCCCGCTGGGAATCACCGCGCCGTATCCGTGACCGGGCTTCGACCAGGCTCCGGCTAGCCAGAGATTCTTGACGGGTGTGGCGTGGCCGATGCGCTGTGAACCGGAATTGTTCACGGTCTGGTCCCAACCGTAGATCGCTCCGCGGTGATGGCCCGTGTAGCGTATGTTGGTAAGAGGCGTCCCGATCTCCTTGACTTCTATTGCCGAGGAAAGGCCCGGAAGCAGCGTCTTCTCCACCATCTGGATCAGCACCTCTGCCATTCTTTCTTTTTCCTTCCGGTAGGCCAGTTTCTCACCGGCAAAATAATCCTTCGCGAATTGTTCCCAGTGGTCGTAGCCCTGCAGCGTCAGGATGTTGATGGTGTTCTTCCCGGCAGGAGAATATCCCTCGAAGATGTTGTCGTAGAGTGTGAGGCCGTAGCCTCCGTGTTCGACATCGGCGTTGACCGCACCCGTGTAGCCGGCTTCAGGATCGTACGACCGCTCGAAGAAAATTTCTGAATCGGGGATCCCCGCATTCCTGATGAGATCTGTCTTCAGACCGAGGAACACCTGGAAGCACGACAGGCTCACGCTGTATTTCCGGCACTCGGCCAGATAGTTGCCGGCCAGCGCCTGATCCTCGATCATCTCGCCGAACGTGGCGAAGGGGCTTGCGTTCGAGACGACAACCTTTGCCTCAAAGGTCCTGCCGTCCGCTGTTCCGACCCCGGTGGCGGCGCCGTTCTTCAACAGAATTTTCTTCACTCTGGTATCAAGGAGTATGGTCCCGCCGTGACTCCTGATAAATCCCGCAAATGCGTTGCTGATGTCCTGTGAGCGGCCCCTCGGATAGTATCCCCCTCCTTTCAGGTATCCCATGAACGGCAGGGCGTAGTAGAAGCACGAGATCCTTGAGGGTGGGAGACCATAGTATCCCCATTGAGCGGAGACGATAGCCTTCAAGCGGGGATTCTTGATCCGGGAATCGACCATCTGACCCCAGGTCCATTGATGGAATTTGAAGAGATGAGAGTAATCCACCGGAAACCTGCTCATGTCCACCTGTCCCTTTGCCTCCGCGATGCGTCCGATATCACCGGCCAGCCCAGTCATGTCATCGAAGAGTCCGGTGACACCATCCTTCTCATCGGGGAAGAGGGTGTGCAGCGTGGCAACATAGGCTGCGGGGTTTTTCTGCTGCACGCGGATGTCGTAATCGGGATAAATCACACGGAAGAGGGAGGGATGCGGTGCAAACTCAACGTCGGTGAATTCGGGGAAGCCCCAGATAAGATTTGGCACGCCGTTGCGTTCACCAACGGTCGTAGAGTGCAACGATACATCGAATGTAAAACCGCCGGGGCGTGAGAAGGCCGTCGCGAAGCCCCCCACTTTGTCATGTTGTTCGATCACGAGTGGCCGAAAGCCCTGCCGGGCAAATGCCGCTGCGCAGGAGAGCCC
Source organism: Bacteroidota bacterium (assembly GCA_036732865.1). Taxonomy (GTDB): domain Bacteria; phylum Bacteroidota; class Ignavibacteria; order UBA10030; family UBA6906; genus Fen-1255. Next base: position 2,354 of record DAINBR010000428.1, read on the forward strand.
CGCAAGGCCGGACCCGATGATGATGGCATCATAGCCCGACGATTGCCTGGCGGACGGCTGGACGAAGGGGGACATTCGGCGTTTCTGTTTTGAACACACGCAGGC
>DAINBR010000429.1:0-2442 GCA_036732865.1 Bacteroidota bacterium
TCGAACTCGACCGACCTCGCGCGCGAACAGATCAAGGAGATCCTCCGCGCGCGCGGCATCCCCACACCGGAATCCCAGGTGTTCCGCGCCGCCGACCGGATCAGCCTCAAAGACGGACTGATCTTCCCGCTGATCGCTAAACCGGCACATGAAGACGGGAGCGTGGGCATCAGCGATGCGTCGATCGTGAGCAATCTCGCCGAGCTGCGCAAACAGGTCCTCCATATACACCGCGAGTTCGATCAACCCGCACTTGTGGAACAGTACATCGAAGGACGCGAACTGAATGTGGCAATCCTCGGCTACAAGCGTCCGCAGGTGTTGCCGATCTCCGAAATTGATTTTTCCGGACTCCTGCCCGGCATGCATCACATCGTGAGTTATGAAGCCAAGTGGCTGAACGGCACCGTGGCTTACAAAGGCACGCAGGGCGTCTGCCCGACCAAGCTTCCCCCCGGCAAAGACGCCGAGCTCAAACGTCTTGCGCTTGAGTGCTTTCACCTGATTGGCTGCCGCGACTACGCACGGATCGATTTTCGTCTCACGCCCGGCGGCGATGCGTACGTGCTGGAGGTCAATCCCAATCCCGATATCTCTGACGATGCGGGATTTGCCCGCTCTGCACGGACCGCGGGTTTCTCTTTCCCCGATACGATCGGCAAAATTGTGGAATCCGCACTGGAGCGTGCACAGTGAGCGGGACTTCTCCCACCGTTATCCGGCCGCTGCGCCGTGCAGACCGAGAACTGCTCCAACGCCTGGTGGAAGCGACCGGTGTGTTTTCCCCGGCCGAGATCGCAATCGCGCTCGAATTGATCGACGCCGTGCTGGACAAGCCAGGTCAAAAAGACTATTGCATCGCTGTGAGCGATGAAGATGGATCGCCCGTGGGCTACTATTGCCTGGGTCCCACGCCGGGGACAAGCGGCACATATGATCTGTACTGGATTGCGGTCGCACCGTCGCATCATGGGCGGGGTATCGGATCTGCTCTCGACGCACACGCCGAAGCGCTCGTTCGCTCGTCCGGTGGTCGTCTCATCGTCGCAGAGACATCTTCGACCCCTCGCTACGATGCCACGCGGGCTTTCTACCACCGTCGCGGATACGCCGAGTTGTCCCGCATACGGGATTACTACAGCGCCGGTGATGATCTTGTGGTACTCGGCAAATATCTTGTCCCATTACACGGAGGATGAAAGGCACGTATGGAACTCTGGCAGGAGATGCTGCGACAGAGTGTGGACAGCGGTAAAGACCTCGTAGATCGTTTCGGGTTCAACAAAGAGCTGGCGGACCGGCTGAACGGTTTGTTCCACATTCGGATCAACCCCTACTATCTCAGCTTGATTCGGTACCCGGGTGATCCTATCTGGCTTCAATGTATACCCGACGCGAAGGAACTCGAGGAGGACGGTCTCCCGGAAGACCCCCTCGCCGAAGATTCCCACAGTCCCGTGCCGAGCATCGTTCACCGCTATCCGGATCGCGTGCTGTTTCTGACGACAAGTCAATGTTCGATGTACTGCCGTTTCTGCACGCGGAAGCGGAAAGTGGGCGATTCGAACAAGATTAACATGAAGTACATCCAGGACGGAATTGACTATATTGCCGCGCACCCGGAGGTGCGCGATGTGATCCTGTCCGGCGGTGATCCGCTGATGCTCACCGACTTCATGCTGGAGAGGATCCTGGCGGGCCTGCGGGCCATCCCGCACGTGGAGATCATCCGCCTGGGCACGAAAATGCCGTGCGTGCTGCCCCAGCGATTCACGCCGAAGCTGATGCGCATGCTCCGGAAGTACCATCCCCTCTACATCAACACCCATTTCAACCACCCGTGGGAATGCACCCCCGAGGCCAAACGGGCGTGTGAAATGATTGCCGACGCCGGCATCCCGCTAGGGAACCAAGCGGTGCTGATGAAGGGGGTGAATGACGATCCCGATACCATGCTCGAACTCATGCGCAAACTTCTTGTCATGCGCGTGCGCCCGTACTACCTCTACCAGGCGGATATCACGAAGGGCGCCAACCATTTCCGCACACCGGTAAGTGTCGGACTGGATATCATGGACAAGTTGCGCGGGCATACATCCGGTCTCGCCATTCCTTCTTTTGTCATCGACGCGCCCGGAGGGGGAGGGAAGATCCCGCTCCTTCCGCAGTACGTGCTCGGGCGGAACGGCAACCAGATCATTCTCCGCAACTACAAGTACGACATCTTCACGTATCCGGACGTCGAGGAAGAACCGAAGATTCCTACGCCGACCGTGGAGCGCCGGTACACGCGCCGCAAGGCACGACCGGCCCGCGTGCGTCCACAATACATCAGGGAGGATGTCCAGGTGTGAGCGATTTGTCGGGATGTTGATAAGGACATCGCGCCGGCCGGGACTCCCCCGCGCCGGCGCCGCCGTTTTATTGCCTCTCTCTCGCGCA
>DAINBR010000430.1:0-2389 GCA_036732865.1 Bacteroidota bacterium
CCTGCGTGAGCGACGCATTGGCCCTGTTCACGTTTGATTCGCGAACGAAGCCGTCAAACAGCGTCAGTGAAGTGTTCAGACCCGCCGAAAAGCTCCCGGTGGTCGCTTTTACGCTGGTGCCCGGAATCTGGACTCCTCCTTGTGTGTAGAGCGGCCCTTCCTGCTGATTGCGTTGCCAACCACCACTGGCACTTATGGAGGGAAGGTATCGTCCGTACGCAGCCAGCGTGCTGCTCCCCGCAGCGTCATAGATATTCTGGGCCTGGATGACGCTCAGGTTGCGTTCCAGGGCCACCCGCTTTGCCTCCTCCAGTGTCATTGTCTGAGGTTGAGCAAATGCCGTCAGACCTGTCGTCAGCAGGATTGCACACAGGGCTACAGCACTCAATCGCATAGTACACTCCATTTCTCTTTCGTGAGTAGATACGTGGGAGGGAATTGGCGGATATGAACCTTTCTTCATTTAGACGTTTCTTCTCCCTCCAAAGTTTCATCGCCCGCGCGCCTTTTGGGGGTTTTCTTCATGTTTTCCGGCATACCGGCAATCACACTGTCTTTGACACGCAACAAATACGCTAACGCCGCATCGTGTTCATTGGGAACAGCACCGTCCAAAATGGCATCCTCTATGGCCCTTTTGAGCACACCGACTTTGGGTCCCTCGGCCAGGCCGCACACAGACATGATCTCTTCGCCGCGCACCGGCGGCTGCCAACTTCGCCACCGGTCTTTTTCTTCAACCTCCCGCATTTTTTCGACGACACGGTCGTAATTACGAAGGTACCGGCCGACAAGTGCAGGGTTTTTTGACGTAATGTCCGCACGGCAGAGCATCATGAGATCATCCACCTGCTCTCCCGCATCCACCAGGAGCCGCCGCACCGCCGCATCTGTCACAAGATCGCCCACCAGTGCCATGGGGCGGAGATGAAGACGAACCAGCTTCTCAACATACGGAAGGTGCACAAGGGGGAGGCGGAGGCGGTGAAAGAGTTTCTTCATCATCCGGGCACCGACCTCCTCGTGACCGTGAAACGTCCAACCGATCCCTTCCTGGTACGCCTTTGTGCGCGGTTTGGCAATATCATGAACCAGTGCCGCGAAGCGGAGCCAGAGATTCTCACTCACTGCGGCGACGTTGTCGACCACAGTGCACGTATGAAGGAAAACGTCTTTATGATGGAACTCGTTCCTCTGGTCGACGCCAGCCATGGCCGCGATTTCCGGAAGCACGCCCTGAAGAATACCGGTCTGCGCCATGAGTGTGAAACCGATGGAGGGTTTCTTGCTCCGCAACAGCTTCAACAGCTCCTCGGTGATGCGTTCCTGAGACACGATGCTCAGCCGTTGTTTCATTGATATGACAGCCTGCAGCACTCCCGGATCGACAGTGAAATCCAGTTGCGCGGCGAAACGGAGCGCGCGGAGCATGCGCAGGGGATCATCGTCGAAGGTTACCGCGGGGTCGAGCGGGGTGCGCAGAAGACGGGTTCTGAGATCCTTCCTGCCGTCAAACGGGTCACGCAGCGTTCCGTATCGGGCAGCATTGAGGGCAACGGCGAGCGCGTTCACGGTGAAGTCGCGGCGGCGCAGATCGTCAGCGAGCGTGCCGGGGGAGACGTCGGGCTTCCGCGACTTTTCCCCATAGCTTTCTTTGCGCGCCCCCACAAATTCCAGCTTCCCGTCCGACAGCGGGATCATCGCTGTGCCGAACCGATCAAAGGTGACCACCGTGTCGATACCGAGGTCCGCCGCAACACTCCGGGCAAACGCGACGCCATCCCCCATCACGAGGATGTCAATATCCTGGCAACTTCGTCCGAGGAGAAGGTCGCGCACATACCCGCCGACCACATACACTTCCCATCCCGACCGGTCGGCGAGCCCCCCGATCCGGCGCAGCAGAGGGTGAGTGAGATCCACTCTGTCTGATGCGGTCGTCATTCACGAGGGCATTTGTTGTTGATCGATCTTCTGCAGAATACTGGTTGCAACTTCAAGTGCGCGCCTGGCATCATCCGCCGTCACGACCGGCGTCCCGCCGGTGTGGACCGCGTCGACAAACAGTTCCAATTCGTAGCGCAGCGCATTCACTTCGCGGGATTCCGGTTGTTCGTAGATGATTTTCTTGCGTTTCTTCCCAAGGCCCATTTCCCCGAGGACCATTGTGCCCCGGATCTCAGGAGCATCTTCGGGCATCAGCCGGAAGACTTCGGCCAGGCCTTCGGAAAAGTCAATCGAGATGTATGCATTCTGTTGGAACAGCCTCATTTTCCGCATCGACCGCTGGGAGATGCGGCTTGCCGTCACGTTCGCCACGCAGCCGTTCTCAAACTGAAGCCGGGCGTTGGCGATGTCGATGGTATCCGACACGACTGCGACGCCGCTG
>DAINBR010000431.1:0-2389 GCA_036732865.1 Bacteroidota bacterium
GCGCCATGACCGTCCACGATCTGAATCCCGACTTTCAGGCGGACATGTGGCCAGAGTTTTGGGCAGAAACACAGCGGCAGGGGACCATGGTAGTGGAGACTGCCCACCGGGCCAAAAATGGCCGGCTGATTCCCATCGAGGTGAGTGTCAATTATCTGTCCTACGAAGGAAAGGAATACCACTGTGCGTTCGTGCGCGACATCACCCAGCGCAAGCGGACGGTGGACGAACTCCGACGTTCCCAGGTCTTCATCACGTCGGTGGTGGAGAACCTGCCCAACATGATCTTCGTGAAGGATGCAAAGGATCTGAAATTCGTCCGCCTTAACAAAGCCGGCGAAAGTCTGCTGGGCCACTCCCGCGAAGCCTTGATTGGCAAGAGCGATTATGACTTTTTCCCGAAAGAGGAAGCGGATTTCTTCACCGCAATAGATCGGGAGGTCTTGAGGACCGGCAGTCTACTGGACATTCCGGAGGAACCGATCGGGACGAAACATCAGGGTCGGCGTATCCTCCATACCAGGAAGATCCCCATTTATAACGACACTGGGGAACCGCAGTACTTGCTGGGCATCTCCGAAGACATCACGGATCGGAAACGGGCGGAAGAGGCGCTACGGAGAAGTGAGGAACGGTATCGCAGCATTTTTGAGAACGCCGTTGAAGGGATCTTTCAGACCACGCTTGACGGAAAATATGTCGCCGTGAATCCAGCACTCGCGCGCATGTATGGGTACGACTCCCCGGACGACATGATCGCCACGATCACGGACATTGCCAGTCAGCTGTACGTAGACCCTGGACGTCGCGATGAGTTTATTCGTCTGATGCAGGAACGAGAGGAATTAACCGGCTTCGAGGCGCTGGTGTATCGAAAGGACGGCAGCTTTATTTGGATCTCCGAGAGTGTGCGGGCTGTACGCGATCCGGCCAGGGTGCTGGTCGGATACGAAGGAACGGTAGAAAATATCACAGAGCGCAAACTGGCGGAACAACGATTGCGCGCTACGCTCGATCAGGTCCGTACGTTAAGCGGAAGACTCGCCACGGTGCAGGAAGAAGACCGAGCCCGCATTGCCCGCGAGCTGCATGATGAACTTGGTGTTGGGCTGACGTGCTTGAAGATTGACCTCTCGCGCCTGACGACGATTGTGGGGGATAACATCTGCGGCGATGCACGTGCGAAGCTGGACGACAAGGTTCGTTCGATGATCGAACAAGTGGATAGCACGATTGCAGCGGTGCAGCGGTTGGTCACTCAGCTACGCCCGGCTCTCCTGGACGACCTGGGACTGGTCGCGGCGATTGAGTGGCAATGCCAGGATTTTCAGAAGCGCACCGGTATTCCCTGCACCTGTGTGACCAGTGCAGACGATATCGCGATGGAACCGGAGCGGGCCACGGCACTCTTCCGCATCTGTCAGGAGGCCCTCACCAACACGGCGAGACATGCCCAGGCCACGGCAGTGACAATCAAGTTGGAATTGCGAGACGACTCCCTGCAGCTGGTGGTGGCCGACAACGGTGTGGGGATTCCCGATACGATGGCCTCAGACCGCCGGTCGCTGGGGTTGATCGGGATGAGGGAACGCGCCGCTCTATTTGGAGGAGACATCACGATCCAGGGTCATCCCCAAAAGGGCACGACCGTCACCGCATGGCTCCCACGGCTTCTGCCTTGAATCTGAATCCTTCTGAGGTGTCCCATGTTGAGAGTTTTAGTGGTTGATGATTTCCCACTCTTCCGGCGGGGGGTGGGGGATCTTTTGGTCGAGGGATTCCATGGCGTGAAAATCGGCGAGGCTGGTAATGCCCACGAGATGCTGGATTTGCTGAGGCGGAAGCCGTGGGACGTGGCCGTGATGGATATCAGCATGCCTGGCATGAACGGCTTGGACGCGATCAAACAAGTGAAACGGGAGTTCCCCGACCTGCCAGTGCTGATCCTCAGCATGTATCCGGAGGAGCAGTACGCGATCCGGATGCTCAAGGCCGGCGCCGATGGATATCTCACCAAATCCAGCGCGCCGGAGGAACTGATCAAGGCGATTCAAAAGGTGCAAGGAGGCGGTAAATATGTGAGTTCCTCGCTGGGGGAGACCCTCGCCTTCACAATCAAGCCCGGCGCCGACAAGAACCTTCACGAGTTGCTTTCGGATCGGGAATACGAAGTGCTGTGCTTGATCGGCTCGGGAAAATCCGTCGGTGAGATCGCCGACATGACGAATCTGAGCGTCACGACGATCAGCACCTACCGTGCACGGATTCTCGAAAAGATGCGCATGAAGACCAACGCGGAGCTGACCCGATACGTGATACGAGAAGGACTCGTGGAGTAATAATTCTGAGGGCTGAGTTGAAGCGAGATAGGTTTGTACACTTCTGCCAC
>DAINBR010000432.1:0-2387 GCA_036732865.1 Bacteroidota bacterium
GGTCTCGACCTTGTTGACATTTTGCCCCCCCTTGCCACCCGAGCGGTAGGTATCGATCTTGAGATCCACCGGGTTCACCTCGATCTCCACATCGTCTTCGATCTCAGGATAGACGAACACGGAGGCGAAAGATGTATGGCGCCGGGCATTCGAGTCGAACGGCGAAATACGCACGAGCCGGTGTACACCGTTCTCCGCTTTGAGATAACCGTAGGCGAATTTGCCGCTCACTTCCACCGTGGCGCTCTTGATTCCGGCGGAATCCCCGTCGAGCCGGTCGACGAGGGCGACACTGAAGCCCTTCCGTTCGCACCAGCGAATGTACATGCGGAGGAGCATTTCGCCCCAGTCCTGCGCCTCCGTTCCTCCTGCGCCGGCGTGGATGGTAAGAATAGCGTTCCTCTCATCATCCTCACCGCTGAGCATATTACGGAATTCCAGGTCTGCGAGACCCGTCCGCACTGCTTTCAGCTCCGCGGCGATGTCAGCGGCGAGCGATTCGTCGTTTGACTCTTCCGCGATTTCCACGAACGTACGGGCATCCCCGAGGCGTTTGGCGAGGTTGTTCCAGGCGTCCACCCACTCTTTGCGGGCGCTGATTTCCTGCATCACCTTCTGCGCGGTAGCGTTGTCATCCCAGAAGTGGGGTACGTGGCTCTTTTCCTGAAGTTCTGCGACTGATTTCTCTTTTCCATCGATGTCAAAGATACCTCCGGAGGGCCGTCAGCCGCTCGGTAAGTTCTTTGATTTCTGTCTTCTGGTCGTCGAACATGAAGCCTTCCGCTTTGAAAAGTCCTTGTGTGGAATTACGTGAATCGTTCGTCCTGACCTGCGGTCAGTGCCGGGCACATCACACAATCCTGATATGAAGTTCACGCAACTGCTTCTCATCCACCGCACTCGGCGCCTCGTCCATGAGCGACACCGCATTTGCCGTCTTGGGGAAGGCCATCACATCACGAATGGATTTCATCCCCGTCAGGATCATCACCATGCGGTCGAGACCGAACGCGATACCCCCATGAGGAGGAGCTCCGTAGCGGAACGCGTTCAGCAGGAATCCAAACTTGTGCTCCGCTTCCTCCTGTCCGATACCCATTAGCTCGAACATGCGGCTTTGCAGGGCCCGGTCGTGGATCCTGATGCTTCCTCCGGCCACTTCCGTTCCATTCAACACGAGGTCATAGGCACGGGCACGCACGTTGCCGGGGTCCGTTTCCAGAAGTGTGATGTCGTCTGGATTGGGCGATGTGAATGGGTGATGAACTGCTACAAACCGCTTTTCCTCTTCACTGTATTCTACGAGAGGAAAATCAGTTACCCAGAGCAGGTCAAGTTTATCCTCGGGCACAAGCTTAAGCCGCCGGCCCATCTCCAGGCGAAGCGTGCCAAGTATCGTGTAGGCTTTTGCCCATACATCCGAGACGAGCAGCGCCAGGTCACCCTGCTTCCCGCCCATTGCTTCCATAATACGCTGCAACAGCTCCTTTCCGAGGAATTTCTCAATGGGGCACTCGATGCCGTTTCCCGTCCATTTAATGTACACCAGTCCGCCCGCTCCAAGCGACTTGGTGTAGTCCACCAACCCGTCAAGCTGGTTGCGTGTCATCCCCGCCTCACCCGGGACGACAAACCCGCTGACCACCCCGCCCTTCTTAGCCCCATCGGAGAATACCCTGAAGCCCGAATCTCTCACCAGGTCATTAACACAGCTGATTTTGAGGCCGAATCTAGTGTCCGGTTTATCTGTCCCGTAGGATTCCATTGCCTCACGGTACGTAAAGCGTTGGAGTGGAAGCTGCAGGTCGACACCCCGTAATTCCTTGAAGACACGCAGCATGAGCCCTTCGGTTATGGTCCTGACATCTTCTTCGTCCACAAACGACATCTCCGCATCGATCTGCGTGAACTCGGGCTGTCGGTCGGCGCGCGAATCTTCGTCTCTAAAGCATTTCACGATCTGCACATAGCGGTCCATCCCGGAAACCATCAGCAGCTGTTTATACGTTTGAGGTGATTGAGGCAACGCATAGAAGCGACCGCGGTGGACCCGGCTCGGAACGAGATAGTCGCGTGCTCCCTCGGGGGTGCTCTTCATCAGGACGGGGGTTTCTATCTCGATGAAACCGTTTTCGTCGAAGTACTTGTGCACGAGCTGATACAGTCGGTGCCGGAACATCAGGTTCGCCTGGAGCAGCGGACGGCGCAGATCGAGGTATCGGTATTTCAGCCGGAGGTCCTCACCGGCCTCCACTTCGCCGTCGATGGGAAACGGAGGTGTGTCGGCCCGGCTCAGAATGGTCAGCTGCTCGGCCATCACATCGATCTCGCCGGTCGACAAGTCCGGGTTCACCGTGCCTTCAGGACGTGTCTCCACGGTACCCGTA
>DAINBR010000433.1:0-2363 GCA_036732865.1 Bacteroidota bacterium
GCCGCCAGGCAAACTAAAACAAAGAGAAGGAAGGGACTCGCGTAGACGGCCATCGTTGCGATCTGGTGTGCCCAGCTGGTGTTGCGGCGCCGTTCAGTGAAAATCATGGTCGTATAGTCCGCCGGGCCCGCAAGATACCGGGTGAAGGGAAGAATAGTCTGATGCCGCGCCCTCTCCATCAAACGGCTGGATTCCATTCCGCGGATTGCTTCGGGTACCATTTCGTTGGGCCAGGTTCGTTCCCGGCCGGTGGGCTTGTTCGCCCCGTGAAACACAAGGAGGATTTTATGCTCAGCGGCCTTCCGAAGGGTCGACTCGTAGAGGTCTATCACCTCTTTCGCTTCATGGTCGAAGAAGTCTATCTTGGCTCCCGCCACTCCAAGATCATGCAGCATCCGAAAGAACTCTTCGCGGGCCTCCGGAGTACGCAGCTGTTTGCTGTGTTCCCAGAACAGGACACCGATACCGTGTTCTCTGGAATATTCCACCATCTCCTTCCGTTGTTCCGTGGTCCAGCGGTGCCATCCCCCTTCAATCACGTGATACTCAAACCCGAGCCGGCCGGCCATCAGGGAGAACTCCTTGAGACCTTCGAAGGTATTCTCCCCACCGTCGACATACCGCCACGCCGCGCGCCCCGGTTTCAGCCAGGGAGCTGCGCTCCCGTCGGGAAAAAGCGCAGGGTCAGGGGGAGGGCACAGGTTGGTAACGATTGTACTGTTGACCATGGTGTTGAGATCACGCGCGGTAAGTACGACCCGCCACGGAGTTGTAATCGTGCCCTTGACTGAGGCAGGGCGAGCAAGCCGTTTCGCTTCTTCTCTTCCGTATCGGAGCTCAAACGGATAATTGAGAGGTTGGCGGTGACCCAATCCCATCGTCCAGCCATTGCGCCCGTCTGCCTCCAGGCCCATGCCGCTATAGCTCACGAGGTTTGCCTCCGTAATCGCAACGTAACCGGCACTGTGCGGAAGCTTGACCGTAACAGGGGGCCCCGCCCACTCGCCGGGCTGAACATCGGCGATGTCCTTACGGGCATACTCGGCTTCATAGTGTCCATCCATATCCGCATACCACACTATGGAACCCTTTGGCAACACAAAGGTCGTGTACTCATCGGGCACATGCATCATTTCCTCATTGCCCGGTATGACATGCCGGAATGCCACACCGTCATTGTAGGCACGGACTTCCAAAACAAAGTCGGTGAGCGTCAGATCATTCTGGAGGGTAATCCTGGCACCGTTGCATCGACTCGTCGCCTGGCTGTGTGCGCCCCGGAAGGGATATGTCTCATGAACTTCATATCGCTGCAATTCTTTGAACACGACCCCTGCAGACAGATCATATCCATCGACCTTCATAACGATAGGAGACGGTTCGATCGCGGCCGAGTCCGCAAGCGTCACTCCGAACACCATACGTTCGGCATTGGGATGGAGCGTAAACTTGACCTTGCCATCCGGGCTGACAACCTGAATCTCCTGCATCGGCACAACTCGAAGACTCCGTCTTGTGCGTTCTTCTTGCACCGTTTGCCGGGCGAAGCCGGTGCCTGAGAGGCAGAGGGCTGCCGTCAGGCCCGCGACGATAACGTTTCTGAATCGCACCATAGCTATTTTCCTGGATGGAGTATTGTGGATGAATTCGGAATTCGAAGAAACGACCGCCTGGTAACTTGTTGGCTCATCCGTGAGTGGCGAAGTGGGATGGCGTTGGGGAATGCAAACCGCTGCGGGCAATATAGCGAAGGCAAGGCGGACTGTCAAACGTGCAGACGGAACCTCGCCCTTGTCCAGGAACCTCGCATTTATCCTTCCTTCTGGATATATTGCCATCAATTCCGCACACTGACATAATCCTCACTCCGAGGCACGACAATGAAGACCTCCTCTGTTGTGCTCCTACTTCTTATCCTCCTCTATGGAACCCTCTCCCCTGGTTGCAGCAAACGGGATAAGAGCTCAGCCCAATCCGGGACGGCGACTGAGAACGAGAAAGGAACGACAGACGGTTCCGGTGATGAGTCCAAGAAGCCACCAATGCGCTTCCGGACCGAGGTGTGCATCGATCGCACCGGAACAGGCAAAGAGGCATTCCGAATGCTCGTTCCTGCAGGGTGGAAATTCGAGGGCGGGATCACATGGGTCCTCGACAGACCAGGCATGCCCGCAACTGCCTGGCTGCGAGCAGCAAATCCGGCGGTCCCCGAGGAACTGGAAGTATTCCCGAACCAGTCATTCTTCTGGTCAGACAGCCCCATGCAACAGCAGCTGTTCCCCCCCGGCACGAAATACTTCGGCGCCGTAGTGCGCACTCCCGTTGGACCGGTGCAGGCACTGAAGTCGATCGTGCTGAGGCAA
>DAINBR010000434.1:0-2342 GCA_036732865.1 Bacteroidota bacterium
GGGATCCTCACACTTGCGCTCACTGAGGGGCAGGCCGGCTCCGCCCAGGGTGTTCCGTTTGTGGTTCCTGGCGGCCGGTTCAACGAGATGTACGGGTGGGACAGCTACTTCATTGTCCTGGGACTTCTGCAGGACGGCCGTGTTGAGCTCGCCAGATCCATAGTTGAGAACTTCGTTTACGAAGTCACACATTATGGCGCGGTGCTGAACGCCAACCGGACCTATTACCTGACGCGATCTCAGCCTCCTTTTCTGACCTCGATGGCGCTGGAGGTTTGCGAACATCTTCCCGCGGATTCGCTCAGGCTTCTCTGGCTTCGGAAGGTTCTGGAAGCCGCGGTTCACGAGTACCGCACGGTCTGGACGAACCCGGAGCATATGACGTCGACGGGGCTCAGCAGGTACTTCGACACCGGCACAGGCCCGCCTCCCGAAGTCGAACCCGGGCACTTCGACGCGGTCTTCGCCGAGTTTGCCGCCAGGAGAGGAATGGATGCACGCGCCTACGAGCTGGCATACAGAACCGGCAAAATCAGAGAGTCGGAGCTGGATGAGTTCTTCATCCACGATCGTGCAATGAGGGAGTCGGGGCACGACACGAGTTACAGGCTCTATGGCCGCTGCGCAGATCTCGCAACGGTCGATCTTAATTCGCTGCTGTACAAAATCGAGTTGGACATCGCGACGGTGCTCGAACGTGAATTTGGCGGGTCGATCACGCCGGCCAATGGGATGGTGGAGAGGAGCACTGACTGGTTTGTCCGGGCGGCAAAACGCAAGGAAAACATCAATAAGTACCTGTGGGATCCTGAGCGTGGCATGTTCTTCGACTACAATGTCCGGACGGGAGAACGGGTGACCTATGTCAGCGCCACGACACTGTATCCGCTCTGGGCATCCCTTGCGACTCTGAAGCAGGCAAGATCGATCGTAGGCAGGGCGCTGCCGTTGCTCGAAATGCCGGGTGGTGTGGTGAGTTCAACCGAAGAATCGCGCGGACCCATAAGCGCCGATCACCTCCAACGGCAATGGGATTACCCATTCGGTTGGGCGCCCCACCAGATGCTGACATGGCATGCATTGGACAACTACGGCTTTGGTGAAGCAGCCAGCCGTCTTGCATACAAATGGCTCTACACAATTACACTGAACGCCTCACACTACAACGGGACCGTCACGGAGAAATACGATGTCGTACGGAGGTCCCACGAGGTCTTTGCCGAGTATGGAAATGTTGGAACAAAATTCTCCTATATCACACGGGAAGGATTCGGCTGGACGAATGCGTCGTTTCAAACGGGGCTTTCGCTCTTGAACCCGGAGCAGCGTTCCAAGCTCAATCGACTCATCCCTCCAGAGCACCTCTTCGATCCGCAGCGTTAGTTGTGACACGGCCGGGCCACCCTCCGAACCGCCCTTACGATAGACAGCTCGCAAAGGAAATTTCAAAGAGTTTTGGCTATATTCCTCTCATTCCACCCGTGAAAGGACCATACATGTCCATTGCGAAGATCCCACTTTTCCTGTTCCTTCTTCTCCCTGTCTGTTTTATCCTTAACACAAGGGCGGCACAAATGACAACAATCGGCTCACAGGTCAGGGTTACCCAGTTGCGATGCGAACGCTTATCCGATCCCCAGGGGATCGACGTGACGGCACCACGCCTCGGCTGGATACTGGAATCGGATGAGCGGCGCCAGAAGCAGACTGCATATCAGGTACTTGTCGCCTCATCAGCGGAGCTACTGCAAAAGGGGGGGAGTGACCGGTGGAATTCCGGGAAAGTCAGGTCCGGGCAGTCCATTCAGGTCACATACAAAGGCACGCCACTGGAATCGGGAATGCCCTACTTCTGGATGGTACGGGTCTGGGACCGCAATGGAAGACAATCAGGCTGGAGCCCTGTTGCGAAGTGGACGATGGGATTATTGAGGGAGAGTGATTGGAAGGGGAAATGGATCGGGCTTGATGGGGTGGACACGACGTACCACCTCGCAAGCACGAACTGGATCTGGTTCCCGGGTGGACAGCCGGAAAAAGCGGCACCGCTGGGGACGCGGTACTTCCGCCGGACGGTCTTGATCCCTGAAGGCCGCACCGTTCAACGCGCACTTCTGTATGCCACCGCGGACGACTACGCGGAGTTCTACTTGAATGACACGCCCATCTGCACGACGACGAGCCATCGCCTCATCGCAGAACTGAAGAACGTGTCCGGCGTCCGCGCCGGAAAGAATGTCCTGGCAGTGTCAGTGCGCAATCTGCCCATACCGAATGAGGGGGACCGCCCCAATCCCGCGGGACTTGTTGGGATGTTCGAGATCCGGTTCACAGACGGGACT
>DAINBR010000435.1:0-2327 GCA_036732865.1 Bacteroidota bacterium
GATTTCTTGCGCGGGTTCGCCGTCGTCGTGATGGTGATGGGGCACAGCATCGATGCGGTGCTCAGCCAGCAAGTCCGCGGCACCGATGCGTTCCGGATGTACGATGCAGCACGGGGTTTCACAGCGCCCCTGTTTCTGTTCATCTCGGGTTTTGCGTTCGCGGTGGTCGCGATGCGCCGCTGGAACGACTACGCCGCATTTGGTATCCAGGCACGGAAACGGATCGCCAGGCTGTTCTGGCTTCTTGCTCTCGGCTACGCCCTGCACTTCCCGTTCTTTTCGCTCAACAAGATTCTCCATGACACCAGTCCTGAACAGTATGCCATGATGTTCCAGGTGGATATTCTCCACTGCCTCGTGGTGACGATGCTGATGCTCCATGGTCTGATCGCGCTCACAAGAACGCCGGAGCGATTCATGCGCGTAGTGGCGGCAAGCGCCGCCGGCATCGTGTTTCTCGGCCCGATCGTCTGGCAGGTGGATTTCGGCACTGTCTTCTCGCCTGTGCTTGCGCCATACTTCAACCAGAAAGTGCCGTCTATCTTCCCGCTCTTTCCGTATGCGGGATATCTCAGTGCAGGGGTCGTGACGGGTATGTTGTTCCTCCGCGCCCGTGCCCGCGGTGCCGAGGCGGGGTTTCTGAAGGTCCTTGCCGGAACGGGAGTGGCCGTGGGATTGACGGGCCTGGTCCTGGATCTCGTACCGGTTACTCTCTACCCGCCACACGATTTCTGGAAAGTCAGTCCATCCTTCTTTCTGATTCGCATCGGCATCATCGGCGTGATCACGACGCTGTTCTTCTCTCTCCGCCGCGTCCCCGATTGGCTCGCGTCGAACCTGGTCATCCTCGGACAAAATTCTTTGCTGGTCTATACCATCCATCTGGTGCTGGTCTATGGCTCGGTGGCCAACGACGGTCTGATGCAGATCATCGGACAACAGCTCACCCCTCCGCAGACGCTCGTCGCAGCAATCAGCGTCCTGTTGCTCATGGTGACCACGGTCCGTTCATGGAATGCTCTACGGGAAGGCCACTACTGGAAGCTGCGCATTTTCGAGGCAGGCTTCTCAAGTTCGATGCTCTACTTCTTCCTCACCAAGCCGTTCTAAGAATCAGAATTACTGAATTCCCAGCTTCCGGCTGATTCGCATGCCTCCCTCCAAACGCCTGGCGTTTATCGATCTCCTCCGCGGGTGGGCAGTGATCGTGATGATTGAAACGCATGTCATCAACGCAACGATCATTCCCGGACTGCGCGACACTTCGCTGTTTGCGGTGATCAATTTCATCAACGGGCTCGTTGCGCCGTCATTCCTGTTTGCCTCCGGCATGGCCTATGCGGTAACGACACGGCGCAAACTTGGGGGATACCTGTCATTCGCTGCTCCGCTGTACAAGCAGTTCGGCCGGCTCCTCCTGGTACTGCTTGTCGGCTACGTTCTCCATTTGCCGCACTTCAACCTCCGCAGCCTGACGCAGGGGGTCCAGCCCCGGGAGTGGCTGGTCTTCTTCCAATCGGATGTACTGCAATGTATTGCCGTGAGCCTGCTATTGCTTCAGGTGCTTCTCCTGATGCTCAGGAATGAACGAAGACTTTATTCTGTTGCCGCGGTGTTGACGGTGGTTGTCATCTTTGTCACGCCATTCATGTGGGGATACGATTTCCTGGCGGTGTTGCCCGCTCCGGTTGCGGCCTACATGAACGGTCTGCACCATTCCAATTTCCCACTCTTCCCGTGGGCAGCGTTTCTTTTTGCCGGTGCAATCACCGGTTATCTGTTTTCCAGCGGAAAGGCCATGGCAGGGGAGTCCGGGGCGGAGCAATTCAGCACGCTGGCAGTCCGCCGGTTTCTGCAGGTCGGCGGCGGCTTGATCCTGATTTCATTCCCGCTCATATTTCTTGGCCGGGTGTATCCGACCTATGATTACTGGCGCTTCAGCCCCAGTTTTGTATTATTGAGGATAGGCATCGTGCTGCTCCTCTGCGCATTGATCTACTGGTATGAGACGCGCAAGGGGGTATCCGCCACATCGCCGGTAACGCTCGTGGGAAGGGAGTCGCTCCTCGTCTATGCTGTGCACCTCCTGTTGATCTACGGCAACTTCTCCGGCTTCTCGTTCCGGAACTGGGCGGACTACCGATACGGATATGGTGAGGTGTTCCTTGCCACTGCCGTTCTCCTCCTTGTCATGTATGGACTGGCGTTGTGGTGGGAATGGATCAAGCAGAAAGGCGAGCGGTGGCGCCGGGGGGTGCAGCTGGCCACGCTGGTGATCCTGGTATTGGTGTTTCTGTTCGGGCCCGGAGTTTAAGAACATTGAAGAT
>DAINBR010000436.1:0-2314 GCA_036732865.1 Bacteroidota bacterium
CAGGCCGAGGACGGCGATCGACGTCAGCATCCGGCCGCGCTCTCCGGATCGCGCACGGCATCGGGGCGGCCCATACTCTGCAGCGATCCGCACCTCGGCCTCACACTCCCCTCTATCTGGTACGAAGTGCAGTTGGTTTCTCCTGAAATGAACGTCTACGGAGTCTCATCTCCGGGTTCGCCGGGAGTGCTCATCGGTTTCAACAAGAAGATTGCCTTCGGCGAGACCAACGCCGGATCGGATGTGCTGGACTGGTATGAAATCACATTCAGAGATTCTTCGCTGAATGAATATTTGTACGCCGGCCGGTGGCGTCCGACGCGCAAACGTGCAGAGGTCATCACCGTGCTTGGTGGCCCGGCCGTCGTGGACACAGTCGTGTACACGCATCACGGTCCGGTTGTAGCACGGCCGGGAGAGCAGTTGCCGGATCAGCGCATTCCCTCCGGATACGCGATGCGATGGACCGCTCATGATTCGACCAACTCGACCAATGCGTTTCTGAAGATGAACAAGGCCGGCTCGTACAACGAATTCGTAAGGGCATTGTCTGGCTATGCATGTCCGGCTCAGAATTTTGTGTACGCGGATACCAATAACAATATCGCCATCTGGCACAATGGGATGCTGCCGCTCCGCAGGAAGGACCAGGGAAAGTTTCTTCGTGACGGGACTGATCCCGCAGATGACTGGCCCGGGTGGATCCCGCACTCACACCTGCCCCACGTGCTCAACCCCTCGCGCGGATTTGTGAGTTCAGCCAATCAACCGCCGGCCGACAGCACCTATCCGTATTATCTCGGCTGGAGCTACGCAGGTTTTGAACGCTCGACACGCATCAATGACCGGCTCGGGAATGCACACAAAGCGACCGTCGAACACATGAAAGCGCTCCAGAACGACATCATCAATCCGCGAGCCGTGAAAGCATTGCCACTTCTCCTGTCCCTCATCGAGGGGAGTCCCTTGAGCAACGAAGAAGCGAAAGCACTCACTGAATTGAAGAGGTGGAGCTGCGATCATAACCCCCTCTTGGTCTCCCCCCAGATTTTTGAATACTGGTGGGGGGAAATCGAAACAGGCATTTGGCAGGACGATCTCAACCGGGACGGACTGAAGCTCATGCGGCCCCGGGCCGACGTTACGTTGAAGCTGCTGCTCACTGATCCCGGGAATTCGTTTATGGACGACCGCACCACCTACCGGGTGGAAACGGTAAGTGATGTCGTGCGACGCGCATTCTCCAGCGCCGTGCTGCATTTGACGAAGGACTTCGGCCCGTTCGGTGAGAACTGGGCGTGGGGGAAATCTCGCGCGTCCGCCATACGCCATCTTGCCCAGATCCCCGGTCTCGGGCGATCGCCGCTGGCAACCGCCGGCAACTACAACACGGTTAACGCCATCACCCGGACCGGCGGGCCCTCGTGGCGGCTGGTGGTCGAGCTCGGCACGCCACCCGCGGGGTGGGGGATCTACCCGGGAGGGCAGTCGGGAAATCCCGGTTCGGCCTTCTATGATGTTTCTGTGGATGCATGGCTCAAGGGGGACTACTATGAGCTGGTGTTCCTGAGTGATCCGGACCAGAAGAACGCGCGTATCGTGGGTGAAACAGAAATGACGGGGTCCAAATGATTCGAACGATCATTTCAGCTGCCCTCATCTTTGTTCTCCAGACTGCAACCCCGAACTGGTGGTGGATTATGGCGGTTCCTCTCCTGGTGGCTCTTGTATTCCCGATGCCGGTCTGGCGTGCCCTCGTGATGGGCGCGGCCAGTGCCGGCACAATCTGGATACTGGGGGCGCTGGCCCTGTTCCTCACGCAGAGTCAGCTCATCGCGACACGGGTTGCCCTGATGATGAACCTTGGCAATGCCTGGGTCCTTGTGCTTCTCACCGGCGCCATCGCAACGATCGCCGGCGGCGTGGCAGGGGCGACAGGCGCGGCGATTCGATCATGCATCAGAAACGGGCGACCATAGCCCGACCTCCCTTTGTGCTTGAAACTCGCATGATAATGCGGTACGTTGTACATCATCTGTTCACTTCGAGAAAGCGAGTTCTCACGCCCATTGACTGTCCTGAAAAGACTCGGTGATTTGATCAAGAAGATTGCCGGCTCACGCAAGAAATCCTCCGGCACTCCGATAATTCCCCCTCAGCACCCGCACACACCAACGGTACGCGAGCAGCGAACCCGCATCAGGCGACCACAGCAGCCGCGTGTGACGCAGTCCCGCTCTGCGCCGCCTCCCGGTCCAAAGCGCGTCATCCAAACCACTCCCCGTCCGCGCCCGGAACGCCCAAGGCGCCAGGA
>DAINBR010000437.1:0-2311 GCA_036732865.1 Bacteroidota bacterium
GTCGAGAATGTTGTCGAAGACACCGTTG
Organism: Bacteroidota bacterium; assembly: GCA_036732865.1. Taxonomy (GTDB): domain Bacteria; phylum Bacteroidota; class Ignavibacteria; order UBA10030; family UBA6906; genus Fen-1255. The sequence continues at coordinate 29 of DAINBR010000437.1, forward strand.
CCGAGCACCTGCTGGCTGCGGCAGATCAACAATCCGGCATCATCGATATCCACGTTTAGCTCCTCGCGCTCCAGGCTGAGCACGAGGGGCCGGATTTGCAGCAGTGCGAACTCCTTCGGTGAACCTTGTGGTACCTTCAGGTTCACCGCCCACTCGATTTCCACCTGAGTCCCCATTCCCCAGGTGCCCAACTCAAGAATCAGCTCCAGGATCTCCGGCAGGGGGAAGACCCGGTGTTTCAGGATCGGTGCAAAAGTCACTACGCGTCTCCCCGGTCTTGAGATGCCATCGTACACCGTGTCGTTCTCGGGCGAATAGGTGGATCCCACGGCTGTAAGGGTCTCATCTTCCTCAGCCGAGACCAGATCGTGTTTCTTGATGAAAATATCCGGCTCATCGGGCACCGGGTTGTTCAGCCCTGCAGGGAGGTCGAGCGCCAGGAACTCTTGCTGGGCGCTCCGGATCGTTTCGCGCGTAGAAAAGAACTGCATGAGGTGGCGCGGATAGCGCGGACAGAAGCGTACGGTGTTTCCTCCGTCGACCACCATTCTCCCGAGACCGAGGACCACCTGCACAATGCCGTCGGTGGCGGTCTGTGGCGGAACGGGGTAGAAGTTGTAGGATTTGGCCACGCCGGCAAAGTCGGGGTAGAATCTGGTGTTCCGCGAAGCGCCGACCATCCGCTGTATGACCACGGCCATTTTCTCCTCTTCCAGCCGGTAGGCGGTCGCCTTCATGTAGTCCTTCGACCGTTGAGCGAACGTCGAGGCATACACCAGTTTGATGCTCTGCATCAATTCAAGGAGGCGGATGTTGTGGTCCGGATTATTGTTCGGGATCATGAACGTGGCGTACACGCCTGCGAACGGCTGGTACTGGGAGTCTTCAAGCACGCTTGACGAACGGACGGCAAGCGGCCCCCGGACGATATCCAGGAAATCCGACAACTTCTTGACAACGTCCTGCGGGAAGTGGGGCGATTCTTTGAAGCGGGTGTGGAGTTCCCGGTCGTCACGCGTACTGAGAGCGAAAGCTTCCAGGTTATTATCTGCAAGGAATCTATCGAAGACATCAGTGGCGACAACGATCGCGGATGGGACGGTGATTTCCACCTCGGTAAAATGGTCACGGATCGCATATCGGCTGATCAGGGTGTTGATGAAACCCAGTCCGCGCGCCTTGCCGCCCAGCGAGCCGCCGCCGATGCGGGCAAAGCCATTGTGGGGATTGAAGGTCTCCTTGTTGAACTCCGTGATGACCCCGCGTTGCCGTGTCTCCTGGTACGACCGGAGTGCGCGGACCAGCTCCTGGCGCAGGTCGTTCACCGTGGCAAAATCGCTGACTTTGTGCGGCCGGAGGTGGTGGGCAAGTCCGAATTCGGTGCGTGCCTTGAGCCAGTTGGAAAAATGGTTCCGCGACGCATGGAAGACAATCGTCTCGTCCGGCACCACATGCAGCTGTTCCTCCAGTGACTTGAGATCTGTCGCTCTGCCAACTTCAGTCCCGTACGCCGTCCGGAACACGAAGTCACCAAAACCGAAATTGTCCAGCATGAATTTCCGCAGGTTGTGGAGAAGGCGCGGCGAGCCCTTCAGGAGGAAACTGGCGCCGATCGCCCGCGCCTTGGCTTCATAGTCAGGATTGCTGGACTGCAGGAGAATCGAAATGTCCGCGTGGCGCTGATGCACGAGTTCGGCGAATTGGAATCCCGCATCGGGGTCCTTCACCCCGTTCCGCTTGAAGTTGATGTCGGAAATGATCCCGAGAATGTGCTCTCCGTAGCGCTCGTAGTACTCCCATGCCTGTTCGAAATTGGTGCAGAGCAGAATCTTCGGACGAGCCCGCATGCGGAGAAACCGGTGGGTGATGTTCACCCCCTCGGAGATGAGGCGCTGGGACTGGTTGAGGATCTCCGTATAGATGAGCGGAAGGTACATGGAGTAGAACTGCACGCTGTCTTCGACGAGGATGATGGACTGGACTCCGACAGCGCGTGTGTCATTGTCCACGTTGAGCCGGTCTTCCAGCTGCTTGATGATGCCGATCAGGAGGCGGTAGTCTCCCTGCCAGAGAAAGATGTTTTCGAAGATCGACGTATCATAGCCTGTCATCAGCTCCTTCCGCTCCTTGTTGTCATAGGCCAGCAGGACAACCGGCGTTGGGATCCCGGCTTCGCGCATCAAGTGGGTGAATTTGATTGCATGCACATCCTCAATGTGCAGTGTCGTGATCACCAGGTCGAATTTTTCACCGGACTGCATCATTTCCAGCGCTTCCTTTCCG
>DAINBR010000438.1:0-2281 GCA_036732865.1 Bacteroidota bacterium
ACCCGACCCCGCCGGTGCACTGGCAATTGCGCGTGCGCTGCATTTCGCACCGGAGCAGTTCTGGTATCTCGGAGACACGGGAACGGATATGCAAACTGCAGTTTCGGCGGGAATGTTCGCCGTGGGAGCTGCGTGGGGATTCCGGACGAAAGACGAACTCGAGCGGAACGGCGCGCAGGTGATACTCGAATCACCACGGCAGCTCATCGGACTGCTGGATGGGAAGCGGGGACTATGACATTTGTTCCTGTGGCGTACGAACATGCTGCGGCGTTGATAGGGCTCCGCCCTTACGAGGTTTCGCGTGATCCCGGCCTGCTCACGCGCGCACACACGGAGGCGTTCAGGCGGTACGGTCATTCCCCCGTGGTGGCCGGGATTGATTTTTACAATGTGGAGGCGGAAGCATACGGAGCGGTTGTACAGGATGCCGGAGGGATTGCCGTCCCGTCTATCGCGTCCACGCCATTCCGACACGTGAGCGATCTTCTGGGGCTGAAGCCAATCGATCCCGCTGCCGACGGACGCTTTCCCCTCGTGTTTGAATCGGCGATGCGTCTTCGAACCGCATGCCCCGGTGCGGTGGTTGCGGTCCCATTGAGCGGGCCATTCTCCATTGCCCAGAATCTCCTCGGCATGGAAGAGATCCTGGTTGGCGCCCTGAGCGATCCTGAAGTGGTGCGCGAGGCGCTCCTGGTCATCGCCCGGCATCTGGGGAGTGTGATAGAAAAAGCCCTGGCGCTGGGTCTCGAAGTGATTGTGTTCGAATCTTCAGCGAGCCCGCCCCTTCTGTCGCCCTCGCTTTTTCGCACGGCGGAGGTGCCCGCGCTGGCACATTTGGGTGCCGTGCACCGGAAGGCGGCCGGCAGGGGGATAGCGTTTATACTGGGCGGAAACACGGTTCCCGTTCTCGACGATATCATACAGGCGGGGGCGGGGAGTATTATTTGCCCGGCGGAAGTCGACGGCGAGGCCTTTTTCCGGAAAATGCGGGCGTATCCCGGCGTCGCGGTGCGCATCAACATGCGGCCCGGAGTGTTTGCACGATCGTACGAAGAGGCAGTGGCGGAAGCTGCCAGTGCCCTGGCACTGGCCACGGGAAAAGACAACGTCTGCATCGGATCGGGGGTTCTCCCGTATGACGCAATCCCGGATATAGTCCGCCGGATTCAATCCTACATTGAGGGGCATCAGCGATGAAACGGTACGGGATGGTTATTTGCGTGAAGCCGGAGATGTTGGAGGAATACAAACGCCTCCATGCCGCTACCTGGCCGGAAGTCCTGCACACCATTTCGGCGTGCAACATCAGGAACTACTCGATCTATTACCGTGACAACACCCTCTTCTCGTATTTCGAATATATGGGAACGGATTTCCAGGCCGACATGGCGAAAATGGCGGCCGACCCTGTCACAAAAAAGTGGTGGGAGCACACCAATCCCTGTCAGCAGCCTGTCGCGTCGGCAAAGCCGGGAGAATGGTGGGCGGATCTCGAAGAAGTGTTCCATTGCGACTGACGCCGATCCGCCGGATGTGAAGACAGCAGAGCGACAATACCGTGAGGCAGGACATGATGGACATTGAACAGATTCTCTCGCGAGAGCTCAATCTCAAGCAGTTCCAGGTTGCCAACGCGCTGCAGTTGCTGAAAGAAGGGGGAACAGTGCCGTTCATCGCCCGGTACCGCAAGGAGCGCACCGGCGAAATGGATGAGGTGCAGCTGCGCAGTCTGTTTGACCGATATGCCTACCTCATGGACCTGGCCCAGCGGAAGAAAGCTGTTCTGGAGTCCATTGAAAAGCAGGGTAAACTCGCCGATGGCCTGCGTGAGCAGATCATGGCATGTCTGCAGAAGACGGAGCTGGAGGATTTGTATCTGCCATATCGTCCGAAGAAACGCACCCGGGCAACCGTCGCCCGCGAGAAGGGTCTGGAACAGCTCGCGGATCGGATCAGAGCGGCAAATCTTGAGGATGCAGCGGATCTGGACCTGGCCGTCGAGGCGGCACCGTATGTGTCAGCCGAGAAGGGCGTAATCACATTCGAGGAGGCCCTTGCCGGTGCCGCGGACATCATCGCCGAAGGCGTCGCCGACAAAGCCGTGCACCGGTCGCATGTGCGTGACTACATTGAGCTCCATGGACTCTTTGAATCATCGATCAAGCCGGAGTTTGCCGAGGGTACGACCAAATTTGAAATGTACAGGTCGTTCAAGGTTCGCGTGAAGGAGATCCACCCGCACAATATGCTTGCCCTGCTGCGCGGGGAAAAGGAAAAC
>DAINBR010000439.1:0-2272 GCA_036732865.1 Bacteroidota bacterium
GACTATTGATCCGGCCGCCCCCGTTCCTTTCATTGCGAGGTCAGGAGGAAACGCCGAAACGGGAAAATATGTGTACGGATGGCATCCTTACTGGGCTGCGGCCAATGCATATCTCTCCTTCGACTACTCGGCTTTGACGCATATTGCGTATTTCAGTTATGAGACCGACCCGGCCACGGGCGGATACACGACAATCCGGGCGTGGAACACAACGCCGATCATCAGCTATGCGCATCAACAGGGGGTCAAGGTCACGCTTACGGTTACGAATTTCGGCTACGACCAGAACGATATGATACTGGGTGACACACTGAAGCAAGATCTGATGATCACGACGCTTATCTCTCTGCTTGCCTCGAGGAGCGGGGATGGGGTGAATTTTGACCTTGAGATGGTGCGCAACACCCAGCGGGCGAATCTTGTCGCGTTCATGCGCCGGGCCGTATCGCGCATTAAAACGGCAATCCCCGGCGCCGAAATTTCCATGGCCACGCCCGCCGTTGATTGGTCCGGTACATGGGACTTCGCCCAGCTCGGACAGCTATGCGACTATCTGATTGTGATGGGGTATGACTACTATTGGAGCGGATCCTCCACCGCCGGTCCTGTTGCACCGCTTGGAGGGGAGAACTACAACATCACACGGACAATTGACACGTACCTTGCCGCCGGAGTACCTCCACAGAAATTGCTGCTCGGTGTCCCATGGTACGGAAATGATTGGCCTGTTGTGAGCGGCGACCGGAAGTCCGCTGCTACCGGAACAGCAAGCTCTCGGGTCTACAGCGTAGCTGAACCGATGGCGGGCATCTACGGGAAGATCTTCGATGCAACCACAAAGGTCCCCTGGTTTGCCTATCTTTCAGGCACGGCCTGGCGTCAGGTCTGGTACGATGACAGCCTTAGTCTTGCGCTGAAGTACAACCTCGCTAATGCCCGTGCGCTCGCGGGAGTTGGCATCTGGGCGCTCAGCCACGAAGGCGGTCGTTCCGAAATATGGAGCGGCATAAAAGCTGCATTAAGGACAACAGGTGTGGAAGCGGCGGCCGGTGAGGTACCGCAGAGTGTTCAGCTGTTTCAGAACTATCCGAACCCGTTCAATCCAAGCACGTCGATAGGGTTCAACGTCCGGGGGCAAGGGCGCAGTTGGGTGAGGATTGCCGTGTACGATCTGTTGGGTCGCGAGGTGAAGCTGCTAATCGATGAACATAAGGCGCCGGGTTATTACACGGTCACCTTCAATGCCGGGGGCCTGGCAAGCGGCGTCTATTTCTACCGGCTGACGGCAACCCGTTTGTCGGCGGGTCCTGCGGGTGGCCCGGCGGGATCTGTCGAAGAGACGCGTAAGCTCGTGTTGCTGTAAACAGTCTTCCAGACTCTGCCCCCTTGTTCTCAGTTTCCCGACTTTTCCAGCCGTACCTCCACGCTTGTCCAACCCGAATCGCCGGGGGTGATCTTGTTGAAGACGGCAGGAGTGAATCCGTGCCGGGATACATGCAGAGTATACGAGCCGGGTTTCAAGAGACGATAGAGCATTCCCGATTGCGGATGACTTGTGCGGCGGTCGACGTCCTCGGTTTCGATGGCAGGGAACCACACTGCGGCTTCGAGCGGTGTCCCGGTTTTCGCATCCGTCACATGCACTGCAAGTCCGGGCCCTTCAGCACGCCGAAGCATGTAGCGGATTCCCTTGAGGTTTGATTGTACGATTCCCGCGACCTCGTGGGGAGGGAAGATGCTTGCTCCTTTTCCTGTCTCCACAACGAAATCTAACGTGCCGAGCCTTCCATAGAGCCAGGGATAGGATTGTCCGACAAGCCCGGCTCCGTATTCGGCCTTGTACGATGTATCACCGCGCATTGTCGGAATGCTGCCGGCGAGGCCGTGCGCGATGTCCGTGAGGAGCGGGTCGTCAGGGGCTTTGCGCCCTCCCCATACCCAGGGATAGTAGATGACTTCACCCTGACTGTGATAGGTCAGGGAGAGGACGAAGCGTTGCTGTTGTGCGAGGCCGGCGAGGGCGCGGGGTTCGGACTCGGAAAACGGGAAAGCGCCACGATAGCGACCGCTGGACGTCTCTCCGCTGCCGCCGTGAGCCCAGTTGAAATCGTAGTTCCTGTTTATGTCGACGCCATCCGGGAAGTTCAGCACCCCGTTGCCGTCGGTATCGCGCGTATTTTTCCGCCAACGCGGATCCCTCCCGGAGGTCACCATGTCGTGACCATCAACATTCAGCACCGGGACGACATAGATCTGGAACGTGTCCACCCAT
>DAINBR010000440.1:0-2266 GCA_036732865.1 Bacteroidota bacterium
AACGATTGGCAGACTCCGCGCAGCTTGCTTCGCTTGCCGATGAAACACCGGAGGGCCGCTCGATCGTCGTGCTTGCGAAGGATAGATTTGGCCTTCGCGGCAGAGGGCTGCATGACATCGGCGCACGTTTTATCCCGTTCAGCGCTCAGACCCGAATGAGCGGCACCGATGTCCCCAGTGATGGCGCATCCCCGAAAAGAACCATCCGCAAAGGTGCTGTCGATGTCATCACTGCATTGCTCGACCGGCAGGGCGGAGTCGTTCCGCGCGCTGTTACGCGGACCGTTCAGGAGATCAGTCGTCAGGGCGGAACGCCACTCATCGTTGCTGAGAATAGAGAAGTGCTCGGTGTGATACACCTGAAGGACATAATAAAAGGGGGAATCAAAGACCGGTTTGTACGCCTGCGGACGATGGGAATCAAGACCGTGATGATAACCGGCGACAACCCGGTTACCGCTGCGGCGATCGCAGCAGAGGCGGGCGTCGACGACTTTCTGGCAGAAGCGAAGCCGGAGGACAAACTTCGGTTGATACGCGAGTATCAGAAAGGCGGCCGGCTGGTGGCGATGACCGGCGATGGGACCAACGATGCACCGGCTCTCGCTCAAGCGGATGTAGCCGTAGCAATGAACACCGGTACTCAATCCGCCCGCGAAGCAGCCAACATGATCGATCTCGACAGCAATCCTACGAAGCTGATGGAAATCGTTGAGATCGGGAAGCAGTTGTTGATGACGCGCGGCACGCTCACCACCTTCAGTATCGCCAATGACGTGGCTAAGTACTTTGCCATCATCCCCGCGGCGTTCGCCACGACGTATCCGGCCCTTAGTGCATTGAATATCATGCGGCTCGCCTCGCCGGAAAGCGCAATTCTTTCTGCGGTGATTTTCAATGCACTGGTCATCGTGGCTCTCGTCCCGCTGGCCCTCCGCGGCGTGCACTACAGCCCCGTGAGCGCCGTTCAGCTGCTGCGACGGCATCTTTTGATCTATGGCGTCGGCGGGTTGGTTGCGCCATTCATCGGCATCAAGATGATAGACCTGTTTCTCTCCGCGCTTGGTTGGGTATGAACGAGAACATGTCGCTGGCGCGGGTCGCAAAGGAGGCCGTTGACCTTCGGAATCAGACCGCGCACGGAAAGTACACACGGAAACCATGAACACTACACAGATCATACTTTGCCTCGTGATAATCGTCTACGTTGCCACGTGCGTACACCAGTGGCGACGACTGAGTCGAGGAGACGATAGGAAAAACAACAGCTCGCAATCGCCCGTCCATGGCGGTAGATTCTGGGCTCGCTGATGCGTATCTTCAATTGGAGTGCCAATTTGGCACAAGATGTCCATTTCCCCACTCCGCATCGAGGAAGCAGAGGACTTGATGTCAGCGGCCCATGAACGTCGACCAGACCCCGACGATCTTCTCCAATCCCTGAAACGAGACGAAGAGCGCGAGAAAAAAGGGAAGCTGAAGATTTTTTTGGGGATGTGCGCGGGCGTGGGGAAGACATACGAGATGCTTAAGGCAGGGCACGAGGCCTGTTCGAAGGGGATTTCTTCACTGGTCGGCTACGTGGAAACACATGGCCGGAGTGAGACGGAGCAATTGCTTGCTGGGCTCGAGATCCTCCCCCGAAGAACCGTGACGTACCGGGGGACCATCTTGCAGGAGGTGGACATCGATGCAATCCTCGCACGGAAGCCCGCTCTCGTGCTCGTCGACGAACTCGCCCACACCAACGCTCCGGGAAGTCGCCACATCAAGCGGTATCAGGATGTCGTCGAATTGCTCAACAACGGCATCGATGTCTACACGACACTGAACGTCCAGCATCTCGAAAGCAGGGCCGACACGGTCTCGCAGATAACCGGGTCCAACGTTCGCGAGACAGTCCCAGACTCTGTTTTCGAGAACGCAGATTCAGTCGAAATCGTGGACCTCCCCCCTGACGAGTTGTTGAAGCGACTCGTAGAGGGGAAGGTATATACCGCGGAGCAGTCCAAAGAAGCCGTCCGGAATTTCTTCCGTACGGGCAACCTGACCGCCCTGAGGGAAATGGCGTTGCGGCTCGTGGCCGAACGGGTGGATCATCAGCTCCGGGAACTGATGAAGACCCAGCGGATCGCCGGACCATGGAAGTCCGGCCAGCGACTCCTTGTCGGCATCAGTCCCAGCCCGAACACGGTCAAACTGATCCGCTGGGCCCGCCGCACAGCCTATACGATGGATGCCTCGTGGGTTGCCGTGTACGTGGAAC
>DAINBR010000441.1:0-2257 GCA_036732865.1 Bacteroidota bacterium
GAGGTCACGCCGATATCATCAAAAAATTGCTCGATGACCTTGGCAATTTCCGCATAGAATGAATGGATGTATTTCCCGTCCTTGAAATACCCGCCGTTGGGGTCATAGATCCCGCGCAATTCTTCAAGGATGAATGTGGGGTCTGTCGACTTCCGGAAGATGGCCGAAATGAGACGGGTGAGCACGGCGTATTCCGCGGCCCGGGTCAGGTCCTTGCTGTTGATGAAGATCTCAATCGGACGGTTGCGTCCGTTCTCACGCACATAGCCGAGAGTGACAAACACGCTGTTGTTCACGAAGCCGCTGCGCAGTCTGTACACGCGCGCTTCGGTAACATCGGGACGCACGCTCACCAGAGTTTCTCCGGGTTCCTGTGCGGGGATGAGCGCCTTTTCACGCGTCACTTCTTCAATGTCTGAGGGAATTGCCGGAAGAACGATCATGGTGAAGACTCCTGAGAAGAATCCTGATCTCACCCCTCTCTCCCCGACGCTGCAACACGTCGGACGGCGAGAGGGCGCACTATTTAGTTCGGTCGAACAATTGCTGATGCCGCGCCCAGGGTTCCTTCCTGCGCCGGCACTCTACGCCGCAACAGGTGATACACGGTCGACAGGCGTCCGTCAGGTAGACGCACAACTTCATCGCCTCCCACTTCGATCTCACGTGCGACTTCTGTTCCTTCTCCCGGTGGCAGGCGGAGGCGGAATCGCTTGTTTTTCCCTTCCTGGAAGGGTGTACTCTTGCCATCCACGGTCAGGATCGGCGAGCGGCTGCCGTCGCGGTACACGGTAATCCCCTTCAGTCCGTTCCTCCACGCCTGCAGGTAGATTCGTGAGATGACCTCCGGCTCGACATCTTCCGGCAAGTTCACGGTCGAAGAGATCGAATGATCAACGTACCTCTGGCATGTTGCCTGGATCTTTACGCGCATATCAGGTGCGACGACGTGCGCGGTGCGATGGAAGTGTGCCGGCAGCAGCTCCTCCAGAGAGCGGCGCTGCGCGTCCTCCGTCAGCCCCATCATATCGAGATACGCCTGCACGGGGCTGTGAAACACGCGAAACTTCTGGTTGCCAAACGACTCCGAACGGCGTGTATAGTAGAGGGCGAACACCGGCTCGACGCCTCCCGAGACGCCGATATAGTTCTTCCCGCCGTGCTGGAATCCCAACACGATATTGGAGATGCTGCCGGTGGGCGCGATGGAGAGAATAGCGATATTCCGGATGCCGTGTGTGTCAATGAGGGCGCGCGTTTCGTCGTTCAGCGCCTCCTGGACAAACGGGCAGCGCGAGTACTCTGCGGAGGAATAGATGGGCGATGCGCCTTTCTCACCCGCCAGTCGCGCGGAGGATTGATATGCCGCATTGGCAATTGTCTCCATTGCGCGCTCCAGCATGGCGACGCCCTCGTCGGAGTCATAAGCCATCCCGAGCTGGTTGAGCATGTCGGCAATGCCCATCACGCCCAGCCCCAGCCGGCGGGTTTCCGCGGCGGCGCGGCGTTGCTTCTCCAGCGGGTTGAGAAGCGTGTTCCATTCCACGACGTTATCAAGGAATCGCACCGCATCCTGCGCAACCTTCCACAACTCCTCCCATTCCACGCGGGCACGGTCCGTGTAGCCGTCCGTGACGAACCGGCTCAGGTTTATCGAGCCAAGGTTGCAGGCACCGCCGTCTTCCAGAGGCACCTCAGCGCAGGGGTTGGTGCAGGAAATCGGGCGGCCGACGTAGTTCGACGGACTGTACTTGCTCATTGCGGTCCAGAAGATCAATCCCGGTTCCGCTGTGTGATAATTCCCTTCGACGAATGTGTCCCAGATCTCGCGCGCTTTCAGCAAGTGCCGGATGTCACCGGTCTGTTCGGAGGCATAATACAGAAGGAAGTCGCCGGCCCGGCGCACAGCAAGGTCATAAGCCTGGTGCGGCAGCTCGACGACATAATCCCCGAATACGTCCCGCTGTGACTCGTCTGCAAGCTCCTCCTCGCGCACGGGTGCACTACCCTGCTTTTCCAGCCACGCGTTGAGGGTCTCAAACCCGTTGAAATCCCCCGCGAATTCATATGTCCCGATATCCTTCGCAGGAATCCCGTACGAATAGTGGTGCTCCGCCGTCTGTGCGGCCGTCCGGATTGTGGGACGTGCGAATTTGCGGTAGACCAGTATGGTCGAGGCGCCATACCGTGTCTGTTCTTCCACCGCCTGCATGAATTCGTCACTCACCTTGATACTGATATTGCCGAATCGCACCTG
>DAINBR010000442.1:0-2187 GCA_036732865.1 Bacteroidota bacterium
GTGCTCGTAGGCTCGCCATCCACAAGGGTCCGCCCGTTCAGGCTGTCGGGCGATACGATGCCCGGTATCGCTGAGCTTGCAGTAATGGATTTCAGCAATGATCCTGTCTTGCAGATCACCTCTTCTCCCGCATAAATATCACAGGCGACTGCGGCGAAGGGGATCTCACACTCTTCGATCCTCACATCGTCGATCAAATGGGAGAGAAAATCCATGAGAACGGCGGAATCCACGATCCCCGTTGCCCACACTGACTTGAGCATGCCGTACCCCCGCTTCATCCTGCCGTACACAACTGAGGTTGTCCCCACACCGTCGGGAGTAGGCTCATTGGCGAACCCATCGACGACGATTCTCCGGAACGGCCTGCTCTGGATCAGACGCTTGATGCGATCTTCCACCCCCCGTGCGTCGGGCTGCTGCGCATACATCCCCCCAACAATCGCCCCCATGCTCGTTCCGACGATGAACTCCGGGACAAGCCCCTCCTTTTCCAGCACTTTGAGAACGCCGATATGGGCAAGTCCTCGCGCTCCACCGCCCCCCAACACGAGGGCGAAACCACCTTTTGGTTTTTTGACTGTCATGGTGAGTTTCCGCTAAGCTTGCCGGATCTTTGGATCTTTATTGTACCCCTTCTCGCCAAACGGCTTCAGCGCCTCGCTCCAGATCTGCTCAAGAAGGGTCAGTTCATCACCGATATCGAAGTGAGGGACGTCCCGCACTTTCACCTCCTCCAGAACCTCGAATACGAATGCCTCGGGGCCCTGCTCGTTCCAATCCGCCTGAAGCTCCTTGCTGCGGTGCGACCCCGTGAAGAGCTCAAACTTGTGGCGGTTGAGAGCCCCCTCCAGGTTCAAGCTGCTTCCCAACAAAACCTTCCCGTTCTTGACATTTTTCACCTGAAAGACGCCGGCCGGCCTCTTGCGCTCCTTGTATTCTCTCTTGATGTCCTGGCGTGATTTCACCGTAGTACTCCTCCCGTCGACTCCACCCCGGGCACACACTCGCAATATCGAGGCTGCCCGATGATGCAACACGACAAAGAATGATACCTATGCGCGATTGGATTGTCAAGGATCGTTCCACCGTTTGACATTTCCGTCGCGTACCCCTATCTTTTCTCAGTCCCGATTCCATGTCTGTGGCGGTTCCAACCGAAACCACATCAGCGTCATGGGCATATTCCCCTTTCCGCGTCGCCGGCCCTCATTACCTGCAGTCCTGCCACAGGCAATTCTGTGCGCAATCTTCATCCTGGCATCATTGCCATCCCCCGCGGCATTCAGTCAAATCCTCGGGCCAAGTCATGTCTTCCGATGCATATCAACGGAGGATGGTCTCTCACAAAGTGTCGTACTCTGCATGATCCAAGACCGTCGCGGGTTCATGTGGTTTGGCACCGAAGACGGACTGAACCGGTATGACGGATACTCCTTCGTGACCCACCGCCACGATCCCCTGGATTCCAATTCCCTTTCAAGCAGCTATATCTGGGCACTCCACGAAGACAGTGACGGCCTGATTTGGATCGGCACCTGGGGCGGCGGCATCAACTGTTTCGACCCTGTTCGCAATTCGTTCGTCCGGTACAGGCACGATCCGGCGGACACAACAACAATCGGCCACGATCGTGTGACCGCCGTGATAGAGGATTCCCTCGGAACGCTTTGGGCCTGCACTGCGGGCGGAGGCATGAATCGCTACGACCGTGCCGCTCGCCGTTTCGTCAGAATGCCGCACCTTTTCAGCACTCTCCCAGCTCCGCGACGCGACGCGTTGTTTTGCGCATTGACCGATAGAAGTGGCATCATTTGGATCGGCACCTACTTTGCCGGGCTCCTTCGCTATGATCCGCACCGGGGAGAAGTCAGAGAATTCCGGCACACGGCCGGCGATGACGGGTCAATCTCTGACGACAGAATCACCGGCCTCTCTGAGGCGGACAATGGGGATCTATGGGTTGGAACTTGGGGAGGCGGACTGAACCTACTACGCCGCTCCCGGACGACATTTGAGCATTTCCGGACGGAGCCGCGCGATTCGACATCAATCCCGGGAGATATCGTTCGCTCACTCTTCCACGGCAGAGATGGAAACCTCTGGGTCGGAACGATGGGAGCGGGCGCCGCGCGATTTGACAGCGCCTCACGCCGGTTCACGCGGTACCGCCATTCACCTTTCAAC
>DAINBR010000443.1:0-2182 GCA_036732865.1 Bacteroidota bacterium
AAGGTGTTTACACAATTGTTGACACGAATCTCGTTCTTGTCAACAGTGTTCATGTTAGAAGTGGTCAGATTTCTTAAGGGGCTGTAGCTCAGCTGGGAGAGCGCGTGAATGGCATTCACGAGGTCACCGGTTCGATCCCGGTCAGCTCCACAACCGAGTACTGATGGATTATTTTTGAATGACGACAGTCAAATGCACGGGACCTTGAGTGGTCCCTTTTGCAGTTTTTGCGGGGGTGACTGGAATCCGCGGGGGAGAACAGAGGGTTGCGTGGTACCCCGTCGATGACGAAGACCTCACCGTTCGCGTTATCCGAATACCACCCTGATCGTCCCAATCAGCCAATACGCGCCAGCTGGCACAAGCGCGGACATGGGGATGGTCAGGATCCACGCCCACACCATCGTTCCGGCGATACCCCAGCGAACAGCAGAGAAACGTTTCGTTGCACCCACCCCCATGATGGCGCCGGCGATGGTGTGCACATGGACCTCGACGAACTTCGTGTACGCTTCGATTACGCGTTTACCGACTTGAAGATTCTGCGTGATGTCCACAGGTTCTCATTCCACATTGAATGGGAATAGCAGTCCGATTGCATTCTTCAGCCAGAATGGTGAAGTTACAGGGACCCTGCAAAGGGTCCCTGTTGTTTGTAAAGGAGAACCCTGAACCCAATGGACCGTCAATGAAAACCTCCGCGGGTACCAACCGGCTTGCAGCCGAGAAAAGCCCCTATCTTCTCCAGCACGCCGCAAATCCCGTCGACTGGTACCCCTGGGGAGAGGAGGCGTTCTCGAAGGCACGTCGTGAGGCCAAGCCCATCTTTCTCTCCATCGGGTACTCCACATGCCACTGGTGTCATGTGATGGCACATGAATCGTTTGAGAACGCAGAAACAGCGGGGTTGCTCAACAATGGGTTCGTGGCCATAAAGGTGGATCGCGAAGAGCGGCCTGATGTCGACCGCATTTACATGGGCGCGTTGCAGGCAATGGGAATTCAGGGTGGGTGGCCGCTCTCGATTTTTCTTACGCCGGATCTCAAACCGTTCTATGGCGGGACCTACTTCCCGCCCGTGAACCGGTTTGAGCGTGCCGGTTTCCCGGAAATCTTGCGCAGGGTCCTGGCGATCTGGCTGCACAAGCGGAATGATGTGCTCGAGTCTGCCGACAAGATCATTGCGTACCTGCGGGAGATTGCAGGTTCGGGTGGAGCAAAGCCCCTGCAGATCGGGGCGGCAGTGGATTTGTGCTATGAACAGATCCAGCAGACTTTTGACGGGAAGTCAGGCGGTTTCGGCGGAGCCCCCAAGTTTCCGCGGCCGGTGACCCTGACGTTCCTCTCCCGCTACTACAGGCACGCACCTGCTTCCCGTGGCGCCGAAATGGCACAACGAACCCTTCGCGCCATGGCGATGGGCGGCATATGCGATCACGTGGGGGGAGGGTTTCACCGCTATGCCGTGGATGCAGAGTGGCGTGTTCCCCATTTTGAAAAGATGCTGTACGACCAGGCTCAACTTGTCCACGCATTTCTGGATGCGGCGCAGATATCCAGGGACCCCTTCTATGCCGAAGTGGCGCGAGACACTATTGGCTATGTGCTCCGGGATTTGCGGCTCCCAGCAGGTGGGTTCGCCACAGCGGAAGATGCGGACAGTCCCCGGCCCGAGAATCATGAAGAGCAGGGGGAAGGAGCATTCTATGTCTGGTCACGCAGAGAAGTGATGCGGGCGCTCGATGCCGACGGGGCGCTGTTTTCTTTCGCCTACGGACTGGAGGAGGATGGGAACGTCGAACAAGATCCACAGAACGAGTTCACCGGACGCAATATTCTCTTCGTTGCACATCCCATCGAAGAAGTGGCGCGCTTCGCAGGCGGAGAGACCCACGACGTTCGCGCGCGGCTCGCCGCGGCGCGTCAACGGCTGCTGGAAATCAGGAACACCAGGCTCCGGCCGTTGAGGGATGACAAAGTGATTGCCGCGTGGAACGGACTGATGATCGGTGCACTTGCCCGCGGCTCCAGAGTGCTATCCAATTCCGGCTACC
This sequence comes from Bacteroidota bacterium, assembly GCA_036732865.1. GTDB lineage: Bacteria > Bacteroidota > Ignavibacteria > UBA10030 > UBA6906 > Fen-1255. The sequence goes on from DAINBR010000443.1 coordinate 2,055, forward strand.
GCTCTGCAGCGGAGCAGGCGGCGACGTTCGTCTTCAGTTCGATGTTCGACGACGCCACAAAGCTCCTCCGCCGCCGGTACCGGGAAGGAGAGGCACGACACGAAGCCCACCTTGAAGATTACACGTTT
>DAINBR010000444.1:0-2133 GCA_036732865.1 Bacteroidota bacterium
TGGCCCGTGGGTCTCGGCTTCCGGCGGCACAACTTCCTTCAGCGAGAGGGCATAGTCGGTGAGTTTCTTGCCATGCAGCGCGGTCATCGCCGCGCGCGCTTCATCGTCGTTCGGCATTTCAACGAACGCGAACCCGGAGTGATGACCGGTCACCCGGTCGATATCGAGTTTCACAGAAGCCACCGTTCCGTGTGCCGCGAAGAGAGCGCGGACCTTTTCCTCGTCGTACTCGCGTGGCAGATTCGCGACATGGATGTTCACTGTTGACTCCGTTGATGTGAGAGTTCTTCTGTATCCGGGGTAGCCGGCGTTGAGGCAGCACCGGGAGGCGGAGAATCCGGAAGCTTCACCGGAGGCGGAGCAAACCCCACCACCGATCCTGCACGAATGCGCACAAGGTACGGGGAAAGTGTCGTGCCAGGCAACGTGCGCACGCCATCTTCGATCTTGATAGGGCCGATTCCAGTGCCGGCGCCGATCTTGCAGTTCGCTCCGATCTCGATGAGACCATAGCGGAAGGTCCCGCATCCCTCATAAGCGTGCACCGTCATCTGGCTAAAGGCACCGACGAGGGTGTTATCGCCGATGAAGATCAGCTCCGGACGGAAATGATCGAGCCAGACCATCTGCATGATCTCAACATTCTTCCCTATATGGGCACCCATCCATCGGTACCACCGGTTTTTAAAGGGTGTCCCTTTCATGATAAATGATACACCAACTTGGAAAAGAAGCAACATCCTTCTGGGAAGCGGAAGACAAATCATGCGCCAATTGATGGCATCCGGTTCTTCTGGTGCTCCCAGGCCGGAAAACGTATAGTGGCGTTGCACCGGCGTCAGGAAGGCCTCCATGCGCTCGGTCCCTCCCGGTGTGCGCGGGTCCAGGGTAGCGACATCATGGCCTCTCCCCCGCGCGGTCTTGGATATCGCGATCGTGCGATTGTGTTTCTTCCCCAGGCGAATTGCCCGGCGGATGATATCCACCGTCACCTCGCGCATGACCTCTTCGGGCGTCGCCGGGGGGTGTCCGGAAGTGTTCATGACCGTTCACTGTTCTGGGAGTACATGGCATCCCCCGACACGTGGCGTATAAGGCGGGCGTGCGATCGTTCACTGATAAAGCGCAGGAGAATCTTGTATGTGTCATAATCGAATCGTTGGGAGGCACGCAAGTCAAACTGTTCCGTACCGTCGCCAAACCGGCCCGAACCGATGAGGCACCAATTGTCCACCAGAAACGCCTCGCCCGACTCGCCGTCAGGAGCTTGCTCCCGAAGCAGGATGGGGCCTTTGAAAGGCCACACTTTGACTTTCCGGCCGGAGAACGCGGCCTCGACTCTCATATTGTAGCGAAGGGCGGGTTCCTCTCCCACGCAGGCACCTTCGCACGAATGGATATGATATCCGAAACAGGGTCCGCGTCCGGATTCCAGACCGATGAGCCTGTGGCACAGGTGGTGCTCCCTGGCGGCGTCGCGCAGATACTCTTCCGCCTGCTTCTGTGATTTGAACAGCGCCAGAATGTTGGATGCGGTCGCGGATTCGATGCTCTCGGTTTTTTCCAGATGCACGGCCAGATACCCTTCGCGGGTCATTGACCTGCGCGCGAGAATGACCCGGCGCGTGCTGCGTGATATTCTGTTGTATATCGGATGCAACTCCTTGATCAGAGAGGATTCAAGCAGGAGGGCTCCAAGTTCACCGGAAGTTGTGCGGGTCTCGATGCGATGCACCTGACGGCACATTTCCATCCCCCGCGCGGACCGGTCATCCCCGGCAAAGTGCCCCTGCACCCGACCCCGGATGTTCTTGCTTTTCCCCACATAGAGCAGTTCGTTTTGCGAACCGTAGAACAAATACACGCCGGGCGACTCCGGGAGCCCGGCCAGCATGGCCCGGTCCACGTCCACCGGGAGGCGTTTCTCCTTCATGACATTCCGTATCGCTTCAGCGACCCGGTCGGGATCCTCCCGGCGTTCCACGCAACGGAGGAATGCCAGCACCGCCTGCGCGTCACCCAGAGCACGGTGGCGTGCAGGGCAGGAGAGACCATGGCGATCGATCAGACTGCTGAGGTCGTGGTGCCGGTGTTCAGGATAGAGTTTTCTTGACAGCTTCATCGTGCAGAGGC
>DAINBR010000445.1:0-2075 GCA_036732865.1 Bacteroidota bacterium
GTGCACCGATGGAAATCACATCAACATCTGTTTCCGCCACAGCGCGGACATTCGCGAGGGTGATCCCACCCGATGCCTCCACATCAACGCGGTGATCAATCATCCGCACGGCCTCGCGCATTGCGGCAAGGTCGAAGTTGTCGAGCATGATGCGGGTCAGACCCGCGCATCGCAGTGCCTCGCGCACTTGATCCAGCGACGTGGTCTCAACTTCGATCCTCATCGAAAGTCCGCGTTCACGCAGGTACGCAACGCAGCGTTCCACTGCCGTCGTAAGACTTCCAGCGGCTGCGATATGGTTGTCTTTGATGAGCACCATGTCGTCGAGGCCGAAGCGATGATTCACACCGCCTCCAGTCTTCACTGCCAGCTTGTCGAGCCAGCGCAATCCCGGAACGGTCTTTCGCGTGTCGGTGATACGGGCCCGTGTCCCGGCTACCGCATCCACGTAGAGGCGCGTCACGCTCGCGATACCGCTCATGCGCTGGAGGAAATTCAGGGCAGTCCGCTCACCGCGGAGGATTGCACGCACCGGTCCGCGGACCGCAGCGAGGTGATCCATGCGACGTACGGCGGCTCCCTCCTTGACCGAAGGGATGAACTCCATTCTCTCCTCGCACAGGAAGAAGACCAGCGCGGCCACGTCAAGTCCTGCGACGACGCCGTCTTCCTTGCACAAAAAGATCCCCTCGCCCTTCTGTGCTTCGGGAACCGTGGCATTGCCGGTAACGTCCCCGAGCCCGACGTCTTCGAGCAGTGCGGATTCAACGGCCCGAAGGATCCGGCCGTCATCAAGAGCGGGATTCATGATCCTCTACAATCATGATCGGGATGTCATTCTTTACGGGGTAGACAGTTCCGCATTTCGTGCAGGTCAGAGTTTCCTTCTCCGGTGCATAGATCAGATCGTTTTTGCATTTCGGACAACAGAGGATGTCGAGGAGGTCTTTGCTGAGCATCATGGCTCCTTGCGTTGCGGCCGTTGCATCGCGTTCTCGATAAGTTCCAGGAAATGTGCGGGCGCGCGGGTCGGTTTGCCGGTTTCCGCGTGCACAAAGCTGTGGATGGTATACCCTTCCGCCACCACCTCGGCGCGTGCTTCGTTGAGTATGCGGTAGTCCAGACGAACCCGGGCCACCGGTTTGTCTTTCATCATGGTGACAATGTGCAGGAGTTCATCGTATCGAGCGGGTTTCTTGTACACCGCGTGGGCCTCGATAACCGGGAGCTGATACCCCATTGCCTCGAATTCCGGATACGGCAGGCCGACACTGCGCAGCAGATCGGAACGCCCCTGCTCAAAATAGGCGAAGTAGATGCCGTAGTAGGCGTGACGCATCTGGTCGGTATCTGCATACCGGACGCGAAGGCTTGTTGTACATTCAATCATGCCCTTCCCTCCTCATCATCCGACAAACACCCCCTTTTTCGAGAATTTTTCCACTCGCCGTTCGACGAGCCGTTCGGGTTTTACCTTTTTCAACGCTTTGATTTCCGAGATCAGGATTTCCTTGAGGATTGTAGCCATTTGCTGGTGATCCCGATGTGCGCCGCCGAGTGGTTCGGGTACGATCACATCGATGATTCCTGCTTTCTTGAGATCCGGGGCGGTGAGTTGCAGCGCTTCCGCGGCCTGCTCTTTATAATCCCAGCTCCGCCAGAGAATGCTCGAACAGGATTCGGGCGAAATGACCGAGTACCAGGCATACTCGAGCATCAGGATGCGATCCCCCACACCGATGCCGAGTGCGCCGCCGGAAGCCCCCTCCCCGATGATCACCACGATGATAGGGGTTTTTAGCCGGGACATCTCGAAAAGGTTGCGTGCGATCGCCTCTGCTTGTCCGCGCTCTTCGGCTTCCAGACCCGGGAACGCCCCGGGCGTATCCAGGAGGGTGATGACCGGCTTCCGGAATTTCTCGGCGAGCTTCATCAATCGAAGGGCCTTCCGGTAGCCTTCCGGATTGGACATTCCAAAATTGCGGTAGAGGTTGGACTTCGTGTCGCGTCCTTTTTGTTGGCCGATGATCAGCACCGCCTGGTCGCCGATCCGTGCAAAACCGCCGACCACCGCC
>DAINBR010000446.1:0-2068 GCA_036732865.1 Bacteroidota bacterium
CCCGCTGTACAGCATCGACACGAAGCCATCCTCACCAGCAGGGCCAAACCATCTCACACACTCACGCTCGGCCCGCCAGGTCCCCTGCAAGTAGATTCGCCCGTTAACATAGAATCCGGGGTCCTTGTACTCAGCTGCTGATTCGGGCAAGAATCCTTCAACGTTACCCAGAGTGCCTCTGACATAGCCGCCAAAAACCTCGGGGGTTGCGTGGTAGCATGACACTCCGGGGATGTCGGTGTCTCGCAGGGGATCCATCAATTCCGGCAATTCCTCGTGTGGATTCGCGTCGTACAAAAGAGACTGGAGAGATCTTTCGAACGACCGGTAGCTGCCGTTCCCGATGCTCTGACACCGGATGTAGCCATCTTTGTCGACCAGGTATTTCGTCGGCCAGACACGGTTTCCGTAATTCGCCCAGATCATTTCGGCATTATCCATGACGACCGGGTACTTGATGCTCAGCCGCTCGATTGCTTTCTGGACATTTTCGGGCTCGCGGCCGAACTGGAACTTGGGCGTGTGGACTCCGACAACGACGAGACCATTATCCGCATAACGTCGGTGCCATTCCAGGACGTACGGGAGGGCCAGGAGTGACGCCGTGCAGGAGTAGTCCCAAAAATCCAAAAGGGCGGCATGGCCCTGAAGTTCCGACAGGAATACCGGTCCGCCATTGAACCAGCAATTCCCCAACAGTTCGCGCGCCTGCAAGCGGCGCGGCATCATTTCGAGTATTGTCATTATGTGGCGAATATACCCATTCAGGGGCTGAATATCAAATAGGCGTCAAAAAGGGGAGTGGATCGGGATCAGGGGAACGGATCGGGGTCAGACCCCATGTGCAACGGATGCGTACAGGGGTCTGACACCTGTCCCCGGGCGAGCTACATGAGGTTCCGCAGGATAAGCCGCAGAGTGGTAAGGATAACGACCGTGATGAACACCGGGCGGATGAATTTTACACCGCGCTTGATCACCATTCCCGATCCGATGCGAGCACCGGCAATCTGTCCTCCGGCCATCACCAGACCCGGCAGCCAGAGAACATGCCCCCCGAGTGCAAAGACCAGAAACGACACGATGTTGCTGGTGAAATTCATCACCTTTGTGTATCCCGTGGCACGCGTCAGGTCGAATCCCATGACGAGGACGAACACCATAGCCCAGAACGATCCCACGCCGGGGCCGAAGAAACCGTCGTAGAAGCCCAGGAGTAGTCCGAATAACAGATAGAACGGCATGCGGCGCAAACGGGGCTCGCTCACGGCGGCGCCGAGCGACGGCGTGAAGAGCATGTAGACTGCGATCCCCAGCAGCAGGAAAGGAATCACCAGGTTCAGAATTGACGGATCAATCTGTTGGACGGCGATCGTGCCCGCAGCACTGCCCGCCAGAGTGAATGCCATACCCGGGAGTGCGTCAGGGAGTGGAACAATATCCCTTCGGACGAAATGCTGCGCCGCCGTGTAGCTTCCGAAACTTGCCTGCAACTTGTTTGTGCCCAGCACCATTTGCGGGGGGACACCGATGCTCAGGAGCAACGGAATTGTAATCATGCCACCACCCCCGGCAATGGCATCGATCCATCCGGCGAGCATGGCGCCGCCGAAGAGCAGGGGGTACATCCAGAGGCTTACTTCGAAGTTCATCGTCCCGGCTCGTGACCGCGGCCTTCTACAACGATGACGAATTCCCCTTTGAGATCTTTCGGCCCGAGGTCACGATGCAGCTGAAGCGCGGTGCCGTGGAAGATCCGTTCATCGGGAAGCGTGAGGTTGAACGCGAGACAGCACCGGCGGGTGTCCCCGAAGGTGTCGGCGAGATCGCGCAGCAGGGCACTCAGGCGGTACGGGGTTTCCATGAGAACGATCGTTCGTCGCTCGCGCTGGAGTTGCCTGAGTTCCGCACGCCGGCGTTCCTTTTTCGGAGAGAGCCAGCCATAGTACAGAAACTGATCGATGGCAAACCCGGTGACGGTAAGAGCGGGCATGAGGGAAGACGCGCCCGGGATAGGAACGACGCGCACTCCGTTTCCGGTGGCCGCACGGACCAGCATCTGTCCGGG
>DAINBR010000447.1:0-2044 GCA_036732865.1 Bacteroidota bacterium
TCCGCCCGCACGGCAGAGAATCCAAGACATGCAACAAGCGCAATACGCCACACTAACCCCTTGCGTGAATGACAAAACATGAAAACCTCCAGGCGGAATTTCTTATGGAGAGAGCAGACAGCGGAGTCCCGGATCTCCCGGGGGGCTGCAAATGCGAACATGCTATTTTACGAAATCTGGCATTCAGAAACAACACAGCAGGCGGGCTACTCGACGGGTGCAACCGGAGAATAGAGTTCCAGAAACCGTGAAAGGTGCTCGAGAATCGGACCTGGTTCTGTGAACTGCATCAGTTCGTTCCGCACCTTCGAGACATGGGGCATCCCGCGGAGGAACCCGGCGTAATGCTTGCGCAGCTCAATGACCCCGGTGCGCTCCCCCTTATGCGCCACCGCGAGCGAGAGGTGCTCCTTCAGCAGCGTCACGCGCTCTTCAACCGTGGGATCGGGCAGGATCTGGCCGGTCGCCAAATAGTGCTTCGCCTGGCGGAAAATCCATGGATTGGAGATAGCGCCGCGCCCGATCATTACCGCATCGCACCCGGTGCTCGCAAAGGCACTCCGCACTTCTTCGGGTGTCACGATGTCGCCGTTGACGATGACGGGTATCGACACCGCTTGCTTGATAAGCGGGATCCAGCTGAAATCCACTGCACCCCGGTGACCCTGTTCGCGTGTCCGGCAGTGAACTGTCAGCGCCTGAATTCCCACCTGCTCGCACATCCTGGCCACATCGACAATGCGGATGCTGGCGGCATCCCACCCGAGCCGGGTTTTGAGTGTGACGGGAGTCTTCACCGCACGGACGACGGTGGATGCGATCTGTTCCATCCGGGGGAGATCGCGCAGAAGGCCTGCGCCCGCCCCGCGCATCGCTACATCCCTGACCCAGCACCCGCAGTTGATATCGATCAAATCCGGGGCGCAGCTCTCTGCCATGTGTGCCGCCCCTTCCATCGCCGCCACGTCGCCGCCGTAGATCTGAATGCCGATCGGACGTTCCTCGTCAAGGAATCGCATTTTCTTCGCCGTTTTCACGTTACCACGCACGAGTCCGTCGGAGTTGACAAATTCCGTGTACATGAGATCCGCACCCATCCGTTTGCAGATCAGACGGAACGGCAAATCGGTGACATCCTCCATCGGCGCTAGGAATATTCCCTTCTCGAATGTCAACTCACCAATCTTCATCGCGATGCAACTCCTGCCCTTGACAAATATGCAGCATCCTCTTCCCCCGTAAGAAAAATAGGAACTTGGCAATGAAAATCAAATAATGGGCTTTGGCTTTTCACCGGGCAATTCCTGATATTGACCGGGAATATGAATCCATTCGCTCTGCCCTGCGAACAGTACAGTCTCGCCAATGGACTGACCGTGCTGCTTCACCATTCCCCCGACGCCCCCGTTGTGGCCGTGGAAGTGATGTATCATGCCGGATCGAAGAACGAGAAGCCGGGACTCACCGGCCTGGCACACCTCGCCGAGCATCTGATGTTCAAGGGCTCCGAACACGCCGCAGATGGCGAACATTTTCGTCGTTTGCAGGAAATCGGGGCGGAGGTGAATGGTTCCACGACAGAGGACCGCACGAACTACTATGAAGTCCTCCCGCCGAACCAGCTCGAAACCGCCCTGTACCTGGAAGCGGATCGCATGGGCTGGCTCATCCCTGCACTCATCGCATCGAAGCTGCAGAACCAGCGCGACGTCGTAAAGAACGAACGGCGCCAAAGCTATGAGAATCAACCGTACGGATTGGCACAGGAAACCATTTCCGCTGCTATTTTCCCCTCAGGCCATCCGTACAGCTGGCCCGTGATCGGGACCATGGATGATCTTGACCGCATGACTCTGGAGGACCTGCGGATGTTCTTCCGCCGGTATTACTCACCGGGGAACGCAGTGCTGACGATCGGTGGCCGCTTCGACCCGCCGCAGGCACGGGAGATGGTGGAAAAATACTTCGGTGCGCTTCCGGGCACCCCCCTTCCCGACAGACCCGCCTTTCCGGACTGGCAGCCCGCTCCGGCAAGGCACATCAT
>DAINBR010000448.1:0-1995 GCA_036732865.1 Bacteroidota bacterium
CGCCCGCCCAGGTCGCGTTCTCACTCCATTTCCCTTTGGCACCGGCGGAGGAAATGTCGCCAGCTGTGGCAGATGCGAACAGAGCTCCTGTCAGCAGAATGACAGTGATAAGCAAGCGTGCATTATTGCGCATGATGATGCCTCCTATGTGATCGATAATGACCTGGAATTCAATGATATTTCGACGACGACTAGAAATTCAATGATGTTTCAAGGACCAGGGCGTGATGAGACAATGTGTTTGTGTTCACGTTGGTTTCCCAGAGATCCTGGTATTTCAGGTGCTGGTATTCGTACGCAAAGTCAACGCCGATTCCTCCGAACCGCACACCGACTCCACCGGTGAATGCCGAGCCGCTCACCGGATCGCCGATCAGTCCTGCATTCTCCCCGCCGAAGGACGCAACCTCCTCCCGGTAGCCCACGCGCAAGAGGAGCCATTCGGACGCCGTGTACTCTACACCCGCCCGCAGTGACTTGCTTCCCACCCACGGGCTGAATGTCGTGTCGACGCCGGAATATTCTGCGTCGCCAAGTTCGCGGATGACATAATCGACCCCGATTCTCAACCGCGCACTGGGCATCAACACGCCGCCGAACGAATAATTCACCGGCAGCTTCAGCTTGTCCGATCCGCTTCTCGTCGCCGTCGTCGAGGAACCGGGGGTATCTTGGTTCACGGTCTGATCCCACGTGCGCGTCACCGTGGCGGGCAGTTGCACAGCGGCACCGAGACTGAAATGCGTATCGCGATAGAACACTCCGAGGTTCGCGACGACTCCCGAGTATGTCGATGCGCTCGACGACGTGACACGATTGAACACGGAATCGTTGCGCACGCGATAGACGGCATCGAACACGAGCCGGCCCCGCTCACGCCATGCCTCTGTGTCATCGGAGGAGCCGGTAAGCACCGACACTCCCAAGCCCACACTCAGCTCGTCCAGCGGCTGTATGGCAACTGCCGGCGTAATGCCATAGATCGCCCCTTTTCGCTGCACAGTAGTAGCATACCACCTTGCCACCAGTGTGTCGACCCCTCTGAGAACGGGCATGGGCGCCGGCCGGTAGTCGCCGATATTCGGTGACAGGTTATTGTTGTTTTGGTAAAAATAGTCAAGATTTGTGGCTTCAGCAAATCCTATCGCCGCAACACAATGGACATCACCGAACAGTGTGAAAGGCAACGCGGCCGATATGGTGGCCGGACGCACTGTTGACCGCTTCGACGACCAATTCGGCGTGAGATCGTCATAGGGCACCTGGAGCTCGTCCGCCGGATTGACGACTACGGGGGGTTTTATCCCGCCCGTCAGGTTCTCCATGAGAAGACTCAGGTTGGGATAGAAACGGTTCGGTATCCACTCCTGGATCTGGTCGGTTGCGCTGCTGTAGAGTGTCGCACCGAGGCGTACCTCCGGGATCTGCATCTGCATCAATGCCGCCGGATTGCTAAACAGCGCGGATGCATCATTGGATAGCGCTATCGACGTCCCGCCCAACGCAACCGTCCGTGCGCTGCGAACGGAACTGTGTTCCATCCCCTGAAAAGAGAGCGGACGGTAGATCCCCTGTGCCGGCACGAGAACCGGAAGCACGACGAGCAGTACCCCGAGCGAAAGTGCGCGTTGAGTTCTCATGGCATCAGCACTCCCAAACTGATGCGGTGCACCTTGGCCAGATAGTCCCCCATCGAACCGTAGCTGTAGTCGAAGGCTAGCGTGACCCCGCCGACACCGGTTTTCACACCGGCTCCCAGCGTCAATCCGTCGTTGTCATAGTTCGATTTGTACCCCGCGCGGAGTGCAACGACTTCCTGAAAAGCGTACTCCATTCCGACGTGCATCTGCTGCGCGTAGTCGTTGGGCTGGTGGATATCGTACGCTACCGTAAGCCGGTTCTCGCCGGCCGGTATGAAGAGACCCTCGGGACCCATGATATCTGCCGCGGCACCAAGCCGGAATGTGAGGGGCGCGGGATAGTCCTCCCTTGCGA
>DAINBR010000449.1:0-1995 GCA_036732865.1 Bacteroidota bacterium
AAGGTGGTGCTGGAGAAAGGGATCTTGCGCAAGAACGTGAGGAATGGTTCGGCAATCAGGGGACCGCTCAAATCCCTTCGGTAGGCGATCATCATCCTGCAGAAGAGCAAACAGGGGTGACCTATTGGTCACCCCTGTTCACATTAATCCGGGAGCCCCCGCAAGCATGCGCTACCAGGCTTCACCGGAGGCTCCTATGTTTGTTGTCAAGATAGGATCACCTCCCTTCACCAGGGCACGTCGAACGCGCCCGAAGCTTCCCTGAAAAACTTCCGGCGCAGCGTGGACTACACCGCAAATGTACACACGCCATGAAAAACATGCAACCAGTTTTTCATTTCCCGAGAGAGAATTCCTCTGCGGGGATTCTCCTGCCTACAACTTGTACGACACGCCGATCTTGAAGAATCCAATGTCATACCCGAGTTCCGCGGTCGCGGCGAATTTGGGACTGAAGTAGTAGCGGCCGCCGACATATAATCCAAAACCAAAATACCCTCCGCCGGCATTGTATGGAAACTGGCGCTCGTTCAGTCCGTCGAACTTCGCACTGACGATGTGGTACCCGAGCGTTACGCCGCCGTAAAGATCGGTGTTCTTGAGGTCCCGGATCTGGTCGGCAAAGTGATATGCGCCGCGAGCTCCGATGAAAATGTATGTGTAGGACCACTTGTAATCGTGGGCGCCACCCCAATCATACTTGGAGGTTGAAAATGAGACGATTCCTCCTGCGGAAATATTCGGCACCACCGCATGGTCAAATGACAGGAAAATCGGAGGCATGCCCGCAGTTCCGTATGCGCCAGGATATCCAAGCCCCAGGCCGGCGGTGATGACGCTTTCCCCTTTCTTCGACTGCGCTTCGGCACTCGAGATCAGCAGTGCTGTGACGACAAGCATCAGGGCGAGGATTGCCAGAATGTTTTTCATCAGTGCTACTCCCGTTTAGGTGGGTGACTTTGGTCTTGTGTTTCAACATCGCCAGAACATAATTTGTAAATATACTTGAAACGAGCCTGATTCACAAACGAAATCGCCCACGGCATCGATGCAGTGCATCGCCCTTCTCAATATCACGTTCGCGCACTGTGCTTTCCTGTCATTTCCGATTGTGACCGGGTCTCGTCCAAATGGTCCCGAGAATGCCGGGTTTCCTTCGGCCAGGATCCGGCGGATGCATCATTTGTACGGTGCCTGCCGGAACCTCGGGCTGATAGTAAACTGTCAGTATTCGCAATGAATCGAGTTCCACGGATGCGGGATAGCCCAGATCACCATTGGGAGCATCATCCCGTAACACCACTTCGCTGCTTGGGTCCCATGTGACCCCGTCATTACTGATGCATGCACGCTGTCCAAACGGCTCCCGGCGGTGCCCGTATGTACAAAGAACGCTGCCATCCGAAAGCAGAAGAAGATGCGGAGGGAAGCCCCAGAGCCCTGTGGCAAACGGGGGCACCCAGGTTCTGCCGCTGTCGTCAGAATAGGACTCCCAGAGCACGCACCGAGGGTCAGTGTCGTCGTACGGCACTGCGGTCGCACGGATCATCATGATTATCCGCCCCGATCTGAGCTGCAAAATATGCGGCTCACCGAGCCTAACGCCTTCCGATGGTGCTCCGGCAATTGTCGCAAGTCGTGTATGCACGCTTTCCGGGTGAACCGAATGGTAAACGCCTATGCTCCGCTTCTCTTCGCGGTAGGAAGCGATGAGCAGGGACCCATCGTGCAATTGGATCCCCCCATGCACTGCATCCTTGCCCGGGAGCGGTGTCGACCATGATTTTCCGTCGTCGTGCGATATGATATGCCATGCACCCTGGCGGCTGCAGGCCGAAAGGTAGCGTTCGCCGCTCACATGCATAGACCATCGTGCGAGCATTGATTGCTCGTACGATTCCGGGGGGAGAGCTGCATACGATGCGCGCGTATGACACGTCGACCAGACGTGCGCCAGGATCGTGCCGTCGCGGAGCACGGTAAGTCCCGACTCCC
>DAINBR010000450.1:0-1993 GCA_036732865.1 Bacteroidota bacterium
CGAAGAACTTAGGGCTCTGCTTGGAGATTCTCAGATTCGTGTTCCACTCCGACGGAGTACGGCGGCCACTCACGTCGTTGGCATTGCTGCTCGGCGTGTACGGGCGGCCGCTACGGATGAACGAATTTACCGATGCGGTCATCCTCTCCAGGGGGTAGATGCCGAACACTACCGGACCGAACTCTTCCGGTGACATATATGCCAAATTGATGATGAGATTGTGCGTTCGGTCGAAATTCAGGAGGACATCCTTGATGGGCACTTTGGTCACAGCGTCAGTCGACACCGTGCCTGTGAGGTCTTTGGTGATTGCCACCGGGGCATTGGATGCGGATGCGCTCTTCCCGGTGGCAACGCTGAACTGGTAGTTGATCGAGCCCGTGAAGGCACCCCGCCGTTTCGCCAGGGCGATCCGAAATCCGCGCACGTCGGCATAATCCCTGTTGAAATAGGAGAAATAGCTCGTCCCGGTTGACAGGTTCGTGAATACCGCCTGCTCGATCAGGTCTTTGATATCCTTGTAGTAACCGCTCACATCCAGGGTGAGCCCTTCGGTGATCCCCTGCATTACGCCGACATCGTAGCTGTTGGTTACCTGCGGATGGAGGCGCGGGTTGCCGAGGCTGTACACCGTGGCGGCCGTCGGAGGAGGCGGGTATTTCTCGGTCGACCCGATCACGTACTGGAACGAAGGACGTTGCATGAACGAGCCGTAGTTCAGATGAAACACTGTCGATGTGGACACCGGGAATGACACGCCGACGCGCGGCTGAAGACGGCCGATCGGCTTGCTCTTTTCTCTGGGAGCGCTGGCGGCGTCAAACTGGAGTGTCGGGTTCCCAGCCTCGTCGCGCAGGACGAACGGGTCAAACTGGTCGATATAGAACTCGTTGTTCGAGTGCCAGAGATCCCAGCGCAGCCCTACATTGGCAATCATCCCCTCAAACTCCATCTTGTCTTGTATGTACGCCCCCAGCTCCATGGGGTAGGCAGTGAACTGCTTCTGGGTGATGCTGCCCTTGGAGGCGATGTTGCCGATGTTGTTCACATCCAGGGAGTACAGGCTCCCCTGCAGTCCGCCATTGATCAGGTGCGAGCGGGTAACCTGACTCGTGAAGTTGGCATCCAACGAGAGGGTCGTGGTCTTCTCGTTCGTGAAGTTGCTCAGGTTGTTGGCAAGGTAGAAAAACGTTTTGCCGGTCATAGCCTGATAGTACATGAAGTTCATCGTGCGGGTGATGATCGCCGTGCCGGTCTCCATGTTCCGCACCTGGTCGGTAATGGTATCGTACCAGGGCGATGTCCCGATCTGGTTGTTGGTACGCAGCGCGTTGAGCTTGACTTCGTAGAAGCTCTGCTGGCTCAGCATCTTGGTGAATCGCGCACCGACCTGGAGATTGGTGTTCTTCCGGTAGGAAATGCCCAGGATCCGGTCCCAGACCCACTGGTAGAATCCCGTGCCCGAGCCGAGAATATTCCTCCCCTCATACTGGTAGCCTGAGCTCAATCGCAGGGCGCTACTCGCACCCATGTCAAACACAACGTTGCCCATCACTTGCATCTTCTTGTCGGGCTCTTCCGTGGGGACGAGTGAATTCGTGATCTCCGACCGCCCCGCGAGAAACATCGTCACCCCATCCTCCAGCGGCCCGCCAAGGGCTCCCTCAACGGAGTAGTCGATCTGATTCTTCCAGTATTTCTTGTTCATATCCTTCTGGGTTGCCAGGCCATACATCGTCTGCGCCACCTGGATAGCCACGGCTGTGTCGCCTCCGAAGTCGGAGTAGGTCCACCCCATAATGGACTGGTTTCCGGTCGAGGCGTCGCCGGTGAACCACCAGGCGGGATCGGCAAGCTTCTGCATATACGGGTTTGCGCTCTGGTCGTATACGCTTGCACCGAAATACTTCAGGCCGGGGGCCCGGATGCGCGATTCAAGACGTCCCCGCCATTTGTCAGCCTTGCCCTCCTTCATGCTGATGTTCACTATGCC
>DAINBR010000451.1:0-1974 GCA_036732865.1 Bacteroidota bacterium
CATTTATGTTAGCACCAACGGGGGCAGGTGGTGGAGCAAATGTGAATCGGGCATCGATCATCCGACGTTCTACACGATCGCGTTTGACCCGCAGCGTCCATCCACGATCTATGCCGCCGGGTATGTCACCGGCGTCTACAAGTCCACCGATAGCGGTAGCACGTGGAAGCGCATGAACAACGGTCTCGATGTGCTGACCTTTCATTCGGTCGCCGTAGACCCACGGAACAGCGCGCGCGTGTACGCAGGTGCCTACAGGGGAGGCATATTCAGATCCGACGATGGGGCGGCGTCCTGGCGGAGAACCGGCGTCGCTGACTCCCAGGTGTGGACTGTCGTCATTCACCCGTAATCGAAGAGAATGGTCATGAATGCAAACGCATTTCTCACCGTTGGTCTCCTGTTGAGTTTTTCCCTTACTCCCGCGCGGGCACAGAGCAGGCAAGAGTACCTCCAGTCTTTTGAGCAGCGTGCGCGGTATGTTGTATCGTCTTTTGACACCTCCACGGACGTGAACTACTACGTCGTTGCCGCTCGCTATGCAACCGGGAATAACATCCTCCTGGCCGACAGCATGTTCCAGGCGCAACTGCGTGAATGCCGCGGGGACATGTTCTGGATGTTTCCGGTGATCGGTGCGTATCTGCACGGCAGGGACAAAATGTCGGCCGCCACGCGAGAGGCGGTGCGGAACGCCTGGAAGACCTATGCGCCGTACAGGGGTGACACGGAAAACCACTGGGCGATGTACTATTCGTCGCTGTTCCTCGCAGCCGAGCAGTGGCCCGGTTTGACCGGGTCGGAGTGGTTCAACGGGAAGAGCTCCGACGAGAACCTCGCTGAGGCCCGCGAATATATCGAACACTGGACGCGCGTCACCACGACGATAGGTCAGGGTGAATTTGACAGTCCGGACTATTTCCCCGAATACGCTGTCTCCATGTCACTCCTGGCTGACTTTGCCATCGATCCGGCAATGCGGGCCCGCGGGTCCATGATGATGGACTATCTGCTCGCCGACTTTGCGGCCGATCATCTGGACGGGCAGTACATAGGAGGTTACAGCCGCATCTACCAGCCCGCGGTCTTCACACCGTTGCTCTCCGGTGCGTCGGCCTTTGCTTATCTGTTCTTTGGAACAGGCGAGCCAACTCCGAATTCCTGGGTGCTCCTGCCGGCGGCCGGCAAGTACCGCATGCCGGACATCATCTACCGGATTGCTACTGACCGTTCGACTCCGTATCTCCACAAAGAGCGGAAACGTGTGCGGAACATCATCCGCTTCGGCAGCGAAAAGAATCCTCCCGTCTACAAGCAATCGTATGTGACCGCGGACTACGGGCTGGGCGCCCTGCAGGGAGGCATTCTTCAACCCATCCAGCAACACACCTGGGGCGTCCGTTTCATCAGCGGGAAGCCAACCACAACCGTTTTCGGCCTGCACCCGTACTGGTCTGCATACGAGCTGGGATTGTTCTTCCCGGAAGAGCTCAAGCCGCTCATTGCGGATGTGACCATGTCGAAAGGAACCTACAACAATCCTGACAAGTGGACAGGGGGCTCGCCGTTCGAACGCACGTTCCAGCATAACAACACGCTCCTGGTGCTCTACGACATCGCACCCGGTACCACGACGGAACACATTGACGGTTTTTTCCCCGGCAGTCTCGAGCAACGCAGTGTCGACCCATCCGGTTGGATTTTCTGCAAAGCCGGCCGGACATTTGTCGGGTGGTTTCCGCTCCAGGGATATGTCTGGATGGAGGAGCGTCTGACCCCGGCACAGGCCAAAAACGCCATTGGCCGTCCGGAGGACGTTCCACCCGAGGAGTCCGTCGTGCACTGGCGCCTGCGAAGCCACCATCCCCAGAACGGCTATGTCATCGAAGTGCGGTCCGCTTCCGAGGTAGGCACATTCGAACGGTTCTGCGAGGATTTGCGGAGACATGTCCCCCGTGCGACGCTTGAACCGGG
>DAINBR010000452.1:0-1962 GCA_036732865.1 Bacteroidota bacterium
ATCTATTTGTGCCGCCTTTTCATAGCACTCAGCGGCTCTTGCATTCCCCACGCTATCCATGTAGTTGTCCCAGTAGTAGTTGCCCCGCAGATAGTAGTTGTAGGCCTCTGTGTTAGTTGTGGGAATCTCTTCCACCGATGCCTTCTCCGCCGGCGAGAGGACTGCTTCCATCGATGCGGCGATCCGCTGGGCGATGTCACTTTGCACGGCAAATACGTCTGCATCATTTCTGTCGTAGGTCTCCGCCCAAAGGTGTCCTTCGTCGGCCGTCTTGATCAGCTGAGCTGTGATGCGGATCTTCCCTCCGGACCGGCGAGTGCTCCCCTCGAGCAGATATCCGACGTCGAGGTCATTTCCGATCTGGTGAGGTGTCTTCTTCGAATCTCGATAGAGCAACATGGAGGTCCGCGCAATAACGCGCATCCCGCCAATCTTCGAGAGCTGCGTGAGGATATCGTCGTGTATTCCATCCGCGAAGATCGAGTCATCGAACGATCGACCGAACGGGCTGAAGGGGAGAACCGCGATCGATTTCTTCCGGAGCTGACTCATCTCCCCAGATTCTCTTCCCAGGAAGAACCATGCGCAAAACGCGACAACAAGCACTCCGGCGCCCGTAAGGAGCAGACGGGACCGAGTCCAGCGACGCCGGGGTGCGGCGGTCCTGGATGAGGCTGCAGGCAAATATGTGGAAGCGGCGGTAATGGTACGCAGATCGACAATGAGCTCATCGACGTGCTGATAGCGGTTCTCCCTTTCCTTTGCCAGCGTTTTATCGATCACCGGCTGCAACTCATTGGGTACGTCGGCCTTGTATCTCGCCAGCGGCTCAGGTGTCTCGTTCATAAGCGAGTACATCATTGCCGCTTCGTGCTCTCCCTTGAACGGACGATGACCGGTAATCATCTCGTAGAGCACCACGCCGAGAGAGAAAATGTCCGAGCGCTGGTCAACTTCTTCTCCCCGTGCCTGTTCGGGGGAAACATACGCTGCTGTGCCGACTGTGCTCCCTGCCTTGGTCAGGATCGCTTGACCGGCCAACTTCGCAAGTCCGAAATCCAGAATCTTCGCCTCACCCTTGGCCGTCAGCATGATATTCGCCGGCTTCACGTCCCGGTGAACCATCCCGGCCTCATGGGCGGCCTGGAGTCCGCGGGCGACCTGCAGCGCGATATCAATCGCCTCATTCAGCAGCAACGGACCCTGTTCGATTCTTTTCTTCAGCGTTCCCCCATCGTAGCACGTCATGACGATGAACAACTGGCCGTCGTCGGTTTCACCGATCTCGTGTATGTTGCAGATGTTGGGATGATCGAGAGATGAAGCCGCTTGTGCTTCATGGATAAAGCGTTCTTTGGCTTCGGGATCGGTGGTGAGTGCAGGGGGAAGGAACTTCAGTGCAACAGTGCGTTTGAGGCGGATGTCTTCGGCCTTGTAGACGACACCCATTCCTCCGCCGCCGAGGTGCTCGAGGATCCTGTAGTGGGAAATAGCTTTGCCGATCATGGGACGCCTACACCGACGTGTGTGATCCCGACGGCACGAAGAATCAGTTGTACGACGGCAATATACGGCTGTGTGGGGTAGGAGTCAAACTATTGTCAAACCTTCCGCCAGGATGCATTCTTTCACGAGTATAGGGCGCGTGAGTAAGGTACCAGATTTGTCCCCTCGTTACCTTACCCGTACGGGGGACTTTTTCCATCCGTCACGCCGCTTGTCTGTAGTAGTGATGATGCAACCCACCCAGGACCGCACTCCGGCAAACAGGACCACGTGTTTTCTCAGGTTCACCAGGATTCGGGATTTGTTGTTGAAGCCCCTGATGTGGTCGCTGGCTGTTGTAGAAGGTAACGTATTCCTCCAGAATCCTCTCGATCTGACTTCTGCCAATCAGCAGAAAATTATCCAGCGCCTCTCTTCTCACCGTCCTGAAGAACCGTTCCATGATGCTGTTCATGT
>DAINBR010000453.1:0-1950 GCA_036732865.1 Bacteroidota bacterium
GAGGCGGCACGCTTCCACCGCATGTCCGCAGAGCCGGTCGGTGTCGGGAGTTCCTGGAAGACAGACGTGGTGGATTCCACGGACATGATGAACGGGAAACTGATCAGCCATCACGCGATGACCTATACCGTCACCGGCAAGACGGTCTGCGAGGGACGTGCATGTCTGCAGATTGGCTACACCGGTGACGTCACACTGGAGGGGAAGGGGTCGATGAGGGGGGTGGAGCTGTTCATGGAGGGAAAGGGTAAGACGTCCGGGACATTGGATTTCGACCACCACGATGGCCTGATAGTGCAAGATGAGTCCGGCTCCGACACCGAAATGACCGCCGCGTTGACTGGGGGAGAGAACGTGACCATACCCATGTCACAGAGTATCACGACAACGCGCCGCCTGTTTTCCGTTGAGGGGAGTGACAAGTGAGAGTCACGCGCTTTTCGGCATGGCTGATCTTCAGTGCTCTGGTTGCATGCACCGGGCGTGCCGCCGGTGATACGCTTGATTTTGCCTCCCGGCGGGCGCAGGTGATGGCGTTGATGGATTCGGGATCTGCAATGGTGCTGCGCTCTCCTGATGTGCGCATGCGGAATGCCGATGTGAATTACCCTTACCGTCAGGAAAGCAATCTGCTCTACCTGAGCGGCCTGAACCGGCCCCGGGTGACACTGATGCTTGTTCCCCGCGGCGTTATGCTCGGCGATAAGAACGTGGCCGTCCTGCTCTTCGCTCCGAAATCTTCAGATGGTGAGGATCCGCTTCCATCCGTGAGCGACGGAGTGGTGCTCCCGCCTGAGCGTTTTCAGGCGATTCTCGATTCGATCCTGTCTGTCGTGAAGACACTGTACAGCAATCCTTCCAGCGTGGGATTTACACAGGACTGGTTGAACGGAAGGCCGATGTTTCTGGAGCGTGAGAGCAGGAAGGAAGCGGAAGCAAAACATCCGCAGCTGAAGGTCAAGAATGCGGGTCCTCTTGTCTCCGTATTGCGGCAAACGAAAAGTGCTGCCGAAGTGGATCTCATTCGCAACGCAATTGAGGCGACAGACGCCGGGCTGCGGAGAGCAATGCAGCGATGTGCCCCGGGAGTCCGGGAGTATGAGCTTCAGGCGGAAATTGAATATGCAATGGTCCGGGCCGGTGCCTGGGGAGTGGGTTTCCCTTCGATCATCGGCTCAGGTCCCAACTCGCTCATTCCCCATTACGATCTGAACCGCCGCGCTGCCAGGGCGGGGGAGGTCGTGGTGATGGATGTAGGTGCGGAGATGGAAGGGTACTCGGCGGACATCACCCGGACAATTCCCGTGGCGGGGAAATTTTCGCAGGCGCAACGCAAGGTGTACGAGACGGTCCTGCGTGCGCAGCGCGCGGTAATTGCCGCTATCCGACCCGGGGTTCCCTGGAAGAGACTTGATGAAGTGGCGCGCACGGTCGTCAAGGAAGCGGGGTTTGGACGCTTTACATTGCACTCCGTTTCACACCACCTGGGCCTTGACGTCCACGACGCGGGTGCGATGGATACGTTACGGGCTGGCATGGTGATAACCGTCGAGCCGGGTCTCTACATCCCTTATGCTGACACGACAGTTGGGCCTGAATACCGCGGTGTCGGCGTGCGAATTGAAGATGATGTCCTCGTGACGGGTGGGGGGGCGGAAGTATTGAGCTATCGTGTGCCGAAGGAAATGGCAGAAATAGAGAGGATCATGAGACGTCCCCGGTAGTGGATCAGCGTTCACGTTGGAGAAACGCTAAATTCTTTCCGGATTTGGCGTTTTTTTGTAAACAGCCGCACTTTTTCTCTTGACATCGTGATATAATTATGATATCATAGTGACATCACAACGTGGAGGTACCTATGGAGACGATTCAAGAAAGGGCCGCTTGGAAAATGAACGGCTTTGTCTGGCTGTTTATTGAGCTGCTGCTGATGGCTTTGAGTGCCTGGCT
>DAINBR010000454.1:0-1932 GCA_036732865.1 Bacteroidota bacterium
ATCGAGGATCTTCTTGGGGTGGAATTTATTGACACCTACGCCGATTCGCGTTATGCCAGGTACACAAACGTCGATTTTGGCTCGGTCTACGGTGTGAAGACGACGGTGGATTACCGTCTGTCATCGTCTCTGGCGTTTTCGCTGAACTACACGTTCCAGAACGCTCTGGGCAACTCAAGTGATCCGGCGGAGACAGCGAACCGGGCGGCGGCGGGGGAGGATCCGCGCCCCCGACAGATTCCTTTCGGGTGGGATCAGCGCCACACGCTGAATCTTTCCGCCGCACTGGCGGAGCCGAAGAGCTACAGTGCCACAGTCATCCTGCGCTACGGGAGCGGAAGCCCGTATACGCCGGCGGTAGGGTCCGGGTTCGGGGCACAACTTGAGCGCAATTCTTCCCCGAAGCCGGCGTGGATGACGGTAGATCTTCGCGGCGAATGGTATCCGCCGATCGGTGTTCTGGATTGTTCGCTTTTCCTGCGCGTGGTGAACCTGTTTGATTCCCGGTACTCCAACGGGTTTGTGTTCGCCACGACCGGGAGTCCCTACTACACTCTGACCCCGCCGGCTGATGCCGTTTCGCTGATCAATCCATCGCGCTTTGCCGCGCCCCGGCGCATCGAACTCGGAATCGGGCTTCGTTATTGAAGGAGTTGACATGAACCGGAACTTGAGTAGAGTGTTCCACGTTGAAGGAATCGCCCGGTGGCTCGGATTGTTGATGCTGTGCTTCTGCCTTGCCGGGAGCGCGATTGCACAGGATGTCCTGCAGCCTGTTGTGCCCAAACACCTCCGCGGCCGGAACGATGCGGAGCGCTCGGGAACGCATGATGCGGGGAATATCCGGACCGTGTTCTACAACTACGGCATGGTGGGTTCGTATCCTGACGATCCGATCAACGTGGATCTCTCCATCTTTCATTCGGCCGAGGTCCCCAAAGGGACAGGGATGAACTACAGTGACGGAATCACTCCTTTTGTCCTCGGCCGCGTGCAGCAGCAGAACGGCGTGCCGGCATACATCATGGAGACCGGATTCCGTGAGCGGCAGGTAGAGAGCCCGTACACCCAGAAGATCATGCGGTTCGAACCGCGCCCGGGGTATTTGCAGGCGAATCCCGGCATCAACGTCGGGCGGTCTATCGCGATGAGCAATGACAGCAGGACCTGGCCGGACACGTGGCCTGATAAAGAGAGCGACGCCTTCGACCCCGGCTGGCCCGGGAGCTGGAATGGATATTTCGGGAAACGACCGAACGCCGACCAGGAGAGTTTCTTCGTCATGGATGACGATTTCTACGATGCATGGAATTTCTATCCCGACGCGACACGCGATATGACGCGGCGGGGGCTGGGATTGCGTGTGGAGGTGCGCGGTTTCCAGTGGGCAAACCCGCAGGCGACGAATGTCATCTTCTGGCACTATGATATCGTGAACGAAGGAACCACCGAGTACTCCGACATCATATTTGGACTCTACATGGACTCCGGCGTCGGAGGATCAACGTACTCGTGCGATGGGATTGCAGAGTCGGACGACGACAATGCCTATTTCGACCGTTCATTCGGACTGAACCTCACCTATACCTGGGACAAATTCGGACACGGGACCGATCTCTCGAGCAACTGTGCGGTGACAGGATATCTGGGCTATGCCTACCTGGAGACTCCCGGCAACAGTTTCAACGCCCAGGATGACGATCAGGACGGGATTGTCGATGAGAGCCGCGACAATGCGGCGGGAGACCTGATTCTTGGCCGGGACAATATCCGCGCCCGCGTGCAGGCACAATACGGGATGACCTCATTCGAAACCTTCTACGGGCCACTTGCATCCCGCCCCGCCTACCGTGTTGGCCGCTGGTGGACCGGCGACGAGAACATGAACTGGGTCGCAGACTATGATGATGTCGGCAAGGACGGACTTGCAGG
>DAINBR010000455.1:0-1924 GCA_036732865.1 Bacteroidota bacterium
AGGTGGTGAAATCGCTCTCGGTCACCCAGATGGTGAACATGCAGTGCGCGAAGTACCACCTTGTCCTGCATGAAACCGCAGTCGGCTTCAAGCACATTTGCCGTCTCATGACAGAACGCGACGTGCTCATCGGCGGGGAAGAGAGCGGCGGGCTCGGGGTCAAGGGGCATCTTCCCGAACGCGATGGCATCTTCGTCGGGCTCCTGCTGGCAGAAGTCATGGCGGTGCGGGGGAAACCGCTGAGTGCGCTCGTGCAGGAGCTGATGGATGAATTCGGGCAGCACGAGTTCCAGCGCATAGACCTGCATGTGACAGAGCGGGAAAAGGCGGCGATCATGAAGAAGTACAGCCGCGGCGTGAAGGAAATCGGCGGGTGTGCGGTCACGGGCCGCAATGATACCGATGGTGTCAAGCTCTTCGTGGACAACGGCTGGGTGCTGGTGCGCGCCTCTGGAACCGAACCCCTGATCCGCTTCTATGCCGAAGCGGATAGCCGCGACAAAGTCAATGCGCTCCTGGCTGCTGCCACAGGGCGTTAAGAGCAGAGTACTCTGCTCGTATCCTGCCAGTGTGTGAGGGCTCGGGTTATGGGGTCAACGACAATGTACTATACCGTGATGCCGGACGGGACGGTGAAGCAATTGAATCCGTTCACCGGCACGGAAGTGTGGGCGGTTGCTGGTCGCCGGAGCCGGCCGATTACGACGGACGCACAGCCACCGGCAAAGCCTCTGGAGATTCACAATCCCGAAGACTACTGCAGTTTCTGTCCTCCCCGCTATTTCGAAACCGCACCTGAAAAGTCCCGGCTCGTCCTCCAGAACGGCGTCTGGCAACGGATCGACCTGCTGGCACCCGACCGGTACCTCGATACCACGGCAGAGTTCCGCCGCGCGGGCAACATGTTCGAGATCGTAACGCTGGACTACTGGCGCAAGAACTACGCCTACAAGATCCCCGCGGCACGTCTCAAGTGGCGGGAAGACTACCTGGCGAATCCGACGGGACTGAACCATGTGACGGATATCGTGCACTACAAGCTGCATCGTGAGGGGAAGACCGACGAACAGATCGAACGGATGCCGCTGGCGGACAAGCTCGCGATAGCCGATGCGTTCTTCGGCGGCTGCCACGAAATGATCATTGCCAAGAACCACTACAAGCACGGCGCGACCCTTACGACGGACCTTTATTCCTCGGGAGAGATGACGGAAGAGGAGCACTACTGGTATTTCAAGATGACCATCGATGCGCTGAGGGATATCACCATTAACAACCGGTATGTGCGGTATATCAGCGTCTACCAGAACTGGCTGAGGTCTTCCGGCGCGTCCTTTGACCATCTGCACAAACAGCTGGTGTCGCTGGATGAGTGGGGCGCGTCGATTCAGAACCAGATCAAGATGCTGCGCGAAGATGCCAACGTATTCAATGACTACGGTGTCAACTTCGCCGCCCATCACAACCTCGTGTTCGCGGAGAATGATTTTGCCATTGCGTATGCGGGCATCGGCCATCGCTATCCGACCATTGAGATCTACTCGCGGTCACAAGCGGGGCGGCCTTCGGAGCATACGGATGAAGAAGTCCGCGGTATGAGCAATCTCGTTCACGCCGTCCACGCGGCGATGGGCAGCCAGATCTCCTGCAACGAAGAGTGGTACTATACACCCATCGATGCGATCTACAAGATGCCGTGGCATGTCCTGATTAAATGGCGGGTGACGGTCACCGCAGGATTTGAAGGCGGTACGAGCATTTTCATCAATCCGATGACCCCGATCGAAGTGCGGGATCGCATGGTGCCGCGTTTGTACAAACTGCGCGATGAGGGGAAAATCGGCTGGATCCGGATTGCAGAGGAATGCCGCGTGGACCCCAATCCGCTGAAATACTACTTGAAGTGACAGTGCTGATTTGCGGG
>DAINBR010000456.1:0-1917 GCA_036732865.1 Bacteroidota bacterium
AAGCCTCGCTGGACGACGTTGACCTGGCCGATTCGCTTCACCGGCTGGTAGAGCGAGACGAGGGCGCCGAGAAACGCCATGAACGCCCCCGGAGTCAGGCTCTTGGTACTAACGAGGTATCCCCCCACGCCAAAGGCGATGATGATGCCGATCTTCTCCTGTTTGAAATATGTTGAAAAAACGTCCACCCATGCGCTCCGGTGCTCGGTGCTCTTGCTCCCTGCTCGGTCGCTGGCGGGATACGGGAGCATGAACCGGTGATAGACGGCCACAACGCCGAAGAGCACGGCGGCGAATCCGAAGCAGAGCGCCCAGCTGCCGGGTATGTTGCCGGTGCTTACCTCCAGGCGGCCGGCGAGCCACACGATGAGCCCCTGGCCGAAGATCATCGCGAAACGGTAGAACGTTGAGCGGATGCCGACGAACAGCGCCTGATCGTCTTTGCTCAATGCGAGCATGTAGAATCCATCGGCGGCAATATCGTGCGTGGCGGACACAAAGGCGGCCGCAAAGAAGGCGATAAGCGTGACGGCAAAGAACACAGGGAGCTGGATCACCGCAGCGACAAGTCCGAGACAGATGGTCATGGCAAACTGCGTGCCGAGAATCCATATTCTCTTGGTCGCGTGCGTGTCAACGATCGGCCCCCAGAGCATCTTCAATACCCACGGGAGATACAGGAAGCTGGTCCAAAACGCCAGTGTGGCGTTGTCAACGCCCATCCTCTTATAGAAGATCACCGATACGGCGTTGATGAGGATGTAGGGGACGCCCTCTGCGAAGTAGAGCGTCGGGATGAATGTCCAGGGATTGCGCGAAGTCGCTTTATTGAGGGCCATGAGAAGTACTATGAGGGTGACGGAAGAGGGAACATCACTGATGGAAGATAGTGAAAAGCAATCTGATTCGCCACAGCAAACATGAGACCACGAGGAGAAGATATGAATACCAAGATCACCGCCTGCATTCCGTACAGCGGAAATGACGCTACACGCCGGACAGTGGAGCAGCTCAGAGAGTCCGGATGGGTTGAACACGTCATACTGTTGGCTGGGGCTGACACTCCCTCGTTAGAAGGCTGTGTGACGCTGCCTGTCGATGCCGTGACCTCCGCGGCCACGATGCGGGCCATGACAGCGGCTCTTCGGACGCCCTATTGCCTCTTCCTGCTCCATGATACGCAAATCGAATTCGGGCAGTTCGGCATCGAACGGTTCGTCCGAATTGCGGAGGCGACCGGCGCGGGCCTTGTATTTTCCGACTACTATGACATGAAAGAGGGGAAAAGGACGCCCCATCCCGTCATCGAGTATCAGGCGGGGAGTTTGCGCGATGACTTCAACTTCGGTTCGGTGGTGCTCATGGATGCGGCAAGGCTGAAGAACGCCATGGCCGATCTCGGTCGCAAACGTTACCGGTTCGCCGGATGGTATGCATTGCGACTTGCAATGACCAGACGCGCGCCTTTCGTCCGCATCGCCGAATTTCTGTACAGCAAGGTTGAGAGCGACGTGCGGAAATCGGGTGAGAGACTCTTCGACTATGTTGATCCCAGGAACCGCCAGGTGCAGATTGAGATGGAGGAAGCGGTGACGGCACACCTGAAAACCGTCGGCGGATACCTTGCTCCGAAATTCACGAAGGTTCGTCCCGACGAGGGCACCTTCCCTGTGGAGGCGTCGGTCATCATCCCGGTACGCAATCGTGTGAAAACGGTGGGAGACGCCGTGGCGTCCGCGTTGCGGCAGCAGGCACCCTTTCCCTTCAACGTAATCGTGGTGGATAACCACTCGACTGATGGGACGACCGATGTGTTGCGCACGGTCGCCAGCGGCGACGAACGTCTGGTGCACATCATCCCCGTCCTGGAGGACCTGGGCATCGCGGAGCCGAGCCGCGGCCGGGTGATCCGCCTGA
>DAINBR010000457.1:0-1915 GCA_036732865.1 Bacteroidota bacterium
GCTCCAGATCAGGCGTCAATGTTACGAAAGATGCCGTCGAAAGCGTCGAGACATCCGTGGTACCGGGGAGCATATGGATATTCCCGGGGTTTGTGGCGTCGGTGATTCCCGCGCAGTAGTAATCGAGCTTGCCGTCTTTATCGGGATCATACCAGCGCATGCTGTGCCGCACACCGACGTCGTTGTCCGGACGCGCCCGGTTGATGTCCGTCGCCAGGGGATATGTGTCTTTTGCGGTTGCTTCATAGATCGCGACGCTCAGGAGGTCCCATGTGGAGACCCAGATTTCCTTCTTCCCGTCGCCGTCGAAATCCACGATGCCCAAATCGTACACCGCGCCACCCTTCAACACCTGGGTGGAGTCGATGAATTCAATCTCGAAATATCCGAATGTGGCCGGACTGATGTCGCCGCCCACAAAATGATCCACGATCAATGTGCGTCCGAGTCCTTCTCCGCCGAAATCATCGTTACGGGAGGTGACCACGACTTCATTATCGCCGTCGCCGTCCACGTCATCTACCTCCACGCGGCTCGCGCTGTAGCGCAAATTGGGGCGCAACCCGAGGTCGGATGTGATCGTCGGCTGGTGAGGAATGCTATCATAGTCGAATTCGTACAGGTAGAGGACCGCGGCATCATCGTCGGCTCGGTGCCTCGGGACCACCACGATAATTTCTAGATTCCCGTCTTTGTCAATGTCCGCCACAGTGAAATCAGGGTTCTGATATCCGGCGTTGTTAAGTCCGGGCACCACCGTGGACCAAATGAGGTCGTACGCATCATTCCCCGATGCTTCGTACAGGAAGAGGTATGGCCGTTCGGTGGGAACTTCCTGCATCCAGAGAGGGTCGGCGAGTGCCAGGAATTCCTTCTTCCCGTTCTTATTGATGTCAAACCCGCTCTTGACCTTCTCGATGCCGATGCTGTCGGGCCATGTGGGATAGGCGGAGGGCTTCAACTGGGCGGCAATGGTGAATCCCGTGTCGACCGTCACCTGTGCTTCGAGGACGCCGGTGAAGCCAACGACCAGAAGAAAGACAGTGCAAAGAATTAGCAGCTGTTTCATTGGTGCTCCTGGCTGATTGATGGATGTGTGGTTGGATATGAACCTTAATATACAGAACTACTCTAGATCATTCAACACGGAGGGGCGCAAAAGGGTTCAGGTTCACAAAAGGGTTCAGGGTCCCGGGGGACGACGTCCGGGTGGGTGGGAATTGGTGATTCACTCTGCAGCAAGCATTGAACAGGATGACTCGATTTCATACACTTGTTATGGGAGTGTATGCTCCGGAGTTTCGTCCAAGAAACACCAATCTGTAAACTATTGAATCGATTGATCTTCCACGTTTCTGCTTGACAGTTACAAGACCGTTCACTATTATTTGGCAATGAACTGATAGTCTGCGTCAGGACCACCCGAATGTGCACCTCCTGCAGACAATCTACCGCACGCATGTTCTCATCGATATTTCAGCACCAACATCCTACCATTTGAGGAGCGTCTATGAGGGTGTTTGCTACTCTGTTCATCGCCGCCCTGGTCCTTCTCACTGCAATAGCCTTCTCAGGAACAACCGGCAAAATTGCCGGCACGGTGAAGGACGCACGAACGGGCGAACCGCTGCCAAGTGTCAACGTTGTTCTCGATGGAACGACCCTTGGAGCGGCGACAAACCCCGATGGTTACTTTGCCATCATTAACATCCCCCCCGGGCGCTACAAGGTTACGGCCGCCCTGGTCGGCTACAAGCCTACTTCCGCGATCAACGTGCGCGTCGATATCGACCAGACGACTGATTTGAATCTCAGTCTGGGCGAAGAGGCGATCGCAGGGGAGGAAGTGACGATTGTCGCGACGCGTCCAGTCGTCCAACGTGACGTGGCGGCAAGCCGTGCGAATATAGAAATC
>DAINBR010000458.1:0-1903 GCA_036732865.1 Bacteroidota bacterium
ATTGCTCACAACTCATGGCATTCTCCTTTGCACATCGTACTCCCTCTCGAGACGTTCCCGAAGCCGCTTTCGCGCGTAGTGGAGGTTGGAGCGGACGCTTTCGCTGGAAAGGCCCGTGCATTCACAGACCTCCTCGATCGTAAGATCCTGGATATCGCGAAGCGTGAACACCAGTCTCTGTGTATCTGGCAAATCTGCCGCAAGACGTTTTATGTGTTCGATCATGTCACGATTGCCGGTGAGTGCTTCAGGATTCCCGGCATCGGCGGTTTCTCCCATCGGGATATCATCCGGTTCCCGGTCGGTTATCATTGGTCTCCGCTTTCTGGCCCGGATCACATCGAGAGAAACGTTGGTCACGATCCGGTACAACCAGGTCGTGAACCTGGTGTTCGGATCAAATCGGTCCAGGTTCTTCCAGACCCTTACAAACCCTTCCTGCACGACATCATCCGCATCCGATTCGTCAAGTACGAGTCTGAACGCCAGTGTATATGCATAGGAGTAATGTGCCCGCACCACCCGCGCGAATGCATTCTCGTCTCCTTGCTGGCTGCTTCGTATGTCGGCGATGGTTGTGGTCTCAGTCATACCCGACCGGGTCAAGTGTGCACCCGGTAGTGTAACGATCCGAAAGCACAAATGTTATACACCCGATTGTTTTCCATGTCTACCCTCACCTAGGAAGTCACGTTCCTGCAGCCTCAACTCCCTCTCCTGATACTCAGATCGACCTTCAGTGGACTAAGTGATTGGCTATTGTTACTTTGTACCAGCGGCGACACGCGTATCAGCCGCGATCCCGTGAGGCCAAACCGACAATTCAATTCAATAACCAGACGCCGGAGAGCATTTCCGCCATGCAAAAGCTCTTATTTTCCCTGTTCCTTGCATCGTCGATCGCTTCCTCCCAACAGTATACCCCATCAAATCTCTCCGCATCCTCGGATACCATCACCTGGCATACAGTGTCCGACTGGGGGGTAGAGGGCCGAGGCTGGAGCGACGTGAAACGGTTCTACGACCGTTTCCCGGCCAGGGCGGAAGGCGTGGTTCGGGAGAAAGTGTGGGATCTCTCACGACACAGTTCGGGCATGAGTTGCCGATTCACGACCGACGCCACTGAAATCCAGGTTCGCTATACTCTCTTTTCCCCGCGCATTGAAATGCCACATATGCCGGCCACAGGTGTAAGCGGTGTTGATCTCTACACACTCCTGGAGAATGGTCAGTGGCGATGGATCGGCACCGCCCAGCCCAGGGAACGCAGGGTGTTTACAACGATCATCCGGGGAATGACTGGCGAGCGAAGGACGTACCAGCTCAACCTCCCCGTCTACAACGGCATCGATTCGCTGGAAGTTGGGGTGACTCGCGGCGCAGCATTTGAGCCAATTTCGCCGCGTTCAGAAAAGATGGTTGTGTTTTATGGAACTTCAATCATGCACGGCGCCTGCGCATCGCGGCCGGGCATGACCATCCCCGCCATCCTGGGGCGAAAATTGAACATCCCGGTGATCAACCTCGGATTCAGCGGCAACGGGAAAATGGAACTGGAAATCGGGAGACTGATGGCAGAGCTCGAAGCTGAAGTGTACGTTCTGGATTGCCTCCCGAACATTTCACCCGAAGAGACCGCCCAGCGGACCGAGCCGTTTGTCCGCCTCTTGCGTGAGGCGAAACCCGCAACCCCAATCGTGCTCGTCGAAGACCGTGTATTCCCGAACGCCGTCATCCAGCCGGCCCGGAAAGAAGGACACGTGAAAAGACACGCAGCGCTTCGTGCTGCATATGAACGGCTTGTCGCATCGGGTGTGCAGAACCTGCACTATCTGGAAGGCGACGGACTGCTCGGCCCGGACGGGGACGCGACGGTTGACGGCTCACATCCCTCGGACCTGGG
>DAINBR010000459.1:0-1849 GCA_036732865.1 Bacteroidota bacterium
ATCTGCGCTCCTCGTCACCAACGCCGCCCAAGTAGATCATGTGATGCAGGTGTTAGAGAAGGAGGGAAAGGTAGAGCGCTTTCGCGCAGCACTCAAGAAGATGGTTGTCGCCTCCATCGGCCCCACCGCCAGCGAACGACTGCGCCAACACGAGTGGCCGATCGACCTCGAACCCTCACACCCGAAGATGGGAATACTCGTCAAAGAGACGAGCGAACAGACCGTCGCTATCTTGAAAAACAAAAAGAGAAAGGGATAGATAGATTGATCTTCAGCACGTGAGTCATGACTAGCAGTCTGCTGAAAAACCCTCTTTCATGACAGGAGTTTCCGTTTTTTTGAGATAGCGGCGTGCTGTTTTTCGAGGAGGAGTAGATTCTCTGCGCCGTATCGGGCCGGTTTTGTGTTGTCGGACGCACCTATCCCCTCTCCGCCAGCAGTTTCGGGATACGGATGAGGTTGTAGCCGATCAGATTGAGCAGAAAGTCGGCGGCGACTCCGGCGAGACCTCGATGTTTCGTCTTGCGCAGGGTACCGTGCTGCTTGCCCCAGCCAAACATACACTCGATCATTTTGCGTTTGCCCTGCGAGAGGGTGTAGCCCTTGTGCCGGGTGGTGCGTCCGTCGATGGACGTCTTGCGCGCCTTTCCGGTCTTCGTGACATACGCGTTGACGGCGATGTGCGGGGTGATGTTCTTCGCCCGCAGGCGGGCAACGTGTTCTGCAACATCATAGGCCTTGTCCGCGCCGACCGTGATGCGGGTATGTGGTGAGGCTTTCTTCCCCAGCATCTCCTCCGAGGCCGTACGTTCCGCCGTGCCGCTGGCCTGCGTGACCAGCCCCGCGACGGCCAGGCCATTCCTATTTTCCATTGTGGCGTGCCCCATGTAGCAGAGCTTGCTCTCCTTTCCCTCGCTCTTGCGATAGAGCCGGCTGTCGGGATCCGTCGTACTTTCATGCGTGTCGTTCTTACGTGTCGTGCCATGGAAGTGCTCCCCATCACCGTCTTTCTTGTCCTTCGGCTTGAAGCTTTTGTGGCCCGCCCACGCCTCGATCAACGTACCGTCGACGGAGAAATGCTCGTCCGATAACAATGGCGTGACGTCTTTGTGATGCAACAGCCTCTCCATGAAGCGATTAAATATATCGCCTTGCTGCAATCGCTCGCGATTCTTCGTGAACGTTGTCGCGTCCCACACCGCGTCGTCCGGCGCAAGCCCGACGAACCAGCGGTACAGCAGATTGTAGTCCAGCTGCTCCATCAGTTGCCGTTCACTCCGTACGCCGTAAAACACGTGTAGCAGCAGCGCGCTCAGCAACTGTTCGGGCGGGATCGACGGGCGGCCCGTCGTGGCATACAGGGTGCGGAAATCGCGGTCCAGATCGCACAACACCTCGCGCACTAGCGCGCGTATGGCCCGGAGCGGATGCCGGGCTGGGACCCGTTGTTCCGGTGAGAGATATGAAAATAACCGCCCTTGATCGTCAAATGTCCCCCGCATGATGGACCCTCCGTTCTTTCGACACACAGAGAATCATATTCCGCCCCGCGTTGCGAGGGGTTTTTCAGCAAACTGCCTAGACGCATGCTTGATTTGCTGATCGCGGGTTACCTGGCCGATCGCTCACCGCTGATGTTTGCCATCGCCAATTTGCTGAATATCGTTGAATTTAAGCACTTTGACGCGGATGAGGAGAAGTTCCAGGTCGAGCATGTCCGGGCGATTATTCACTACGATCACGTCCATTCGTTCCTTTCCGATCCTTCCGCTCATATGCAGCGGTCTTATGGTTGGGGTACCACGAATTTTGCCGTTCTGGACCTATTGACGCGAATCACTCAAGTTCT
>DAINBR010000460.1:0-1828 GCA_036732865.1 Bacteroidota bacterium
GTCTGCTCCTTGCATGGTTCGAGGATCTCGTCCGCTCTATTCCGCTTGTCCGGTCCGTGTATACCGCCATCAAAGATCTGGTCGGGGCATTCGGGATGGGAGGTAAGAGCAAGACGTTCCGGCAGGTAGTGATGACCGAATACCCGAGGAAGGGTCTCTTCTG
The DNA here is from genome assembly GCA_036732865.1 of Bacteroidota bacterium. Classification (GTDB taxonomy): domain Bacteria; phylum Bacteroidota; class Ignavibacteria; order UBA10030; family UBA6906; genus Fen-1255. The sequence continues at coordinate 164 of DAINBR010000460.1, forward strand.
CATCGGGTTCGTCACGAACGAGATGCCCTTTGCCCAGACAGGCGGAATCACCCGGGATTTCCTGAATGTCTATATCCCCAACCCACCCAATCCGACCTCGGGCTTTCTCGTGCTGATCCCCCGCGATGAAGCTATACAGCTGGACCTCTCCATCGAAGAAGGACTCAAGCTCGTCCTCTCAGGCGGCATTGTGATCCCTGAACATCTGACCGGACGGTCGTTGGCTACAAGTGAAAGGGAAACCAAGTGACACGGCGGCGACAGGTGAAGTATATCTTCGTAACGGGGGGTGTGGTGTCGTCCCTCGGCAAGGGCATTTCCGCATCCGCAATCGGCTTACTTCTGAAATCGCGCGGTCTCCGCGTTACCATTCAGAAATTCGACCCCTACCTCAACGTCGACCCCGGAACCATGAATCCCTTCCAGCACGGAGAAGTCTACGTCACGGACGACGGTGCGGAAACGGATCTTGACCTCGGACATTACGAACGGTTCCTGGACATCACCACGTCGCGCAAGAATAACTCTACCACGGGCCAGATCTACCATGAAGTGATCACCAGTGAGCGCCGGGGGGACTTCCTGGGAGCAACCGTACAGGTGATCCCGCATATCACCGATGAGATCCGGAAGCGTTTCGAGGCACTCGGCGAGACCGGTGAGTACGATGTGATCATCACGGAGGTGGGAGGGACGGTGGGTGACATCGAGAGTCTTCCCTTCCTTGAAGCCATGCGGCAGTTCATGTTCAAACTCGGCCGCAAGAACGCAATGGCGATCCACGTCACGCTGGTGCCTTACATCGTCTCCGCCGGCGAAATCAAAACAAAACCGACACAGCACAGCGTGAAGGCCCTGCTGGAACTCGGGATTCAACCGGACATGCTGATCTGCCGTTCCGACCGCCCGCTGTCAGGCGATGTGCGGGAAAAGATCGCACTGTTCACGAATGTCCCGACCGAATCCGTCATCAACTGCCGCGATCTGCCGAGCATCTACGAAGTGCCCCTCATGTTTGCCGAACAGGAGGTGGATGAGATCATCCTTGAGAAACTCGATCTCACCTGCCCCCGCCCCAATCTCCGCGATTGGAAAAAACTCGTCGAGCGGATCAAGAACCCCACCGGAAGTGTGACGATCGCGATCTGCGGGAAGTATACTGAACACAAAGACGCGTACAAGAGTATTTCGGAAGCCTTTATCCATGCCGGCGCAGCGAACAGCGTCGAGGTGGACCTCCGCTGGGTGCGTGCGGAGGATATCGAACGCGACGGGGCGGAGGCACACCTTGCAGGTATCGCCGGCCTTCTGGTGGCACCCGGCTTCGGCGAACGCGGCATCGAGGGGAAAATCAAGGCCATCGAGTATGTCCGCACCAGACAGATCCCGTTTTTGGGAATCTGTCTCGGACTGCAATGTGCGGTTATAGAATTTGCCCGGAACGTCTGCGGACTCGAGCGCGCCAACAGCACGGAGTTCAAGGAAACCGATCAAAACGTCATTGACATGATGCTCGAACAGAAGAAGGTGAAAGAATACGGCGGCACCATGCGGCTCGGCTCATTCCCCTGCCATGTTGAAAAGGGGACGAAAGCCTACAAGGCCTACAAGAGTGAGTCGATTCACGAGCGCCACCGGCACCGCTACGAAGTGAATGACGCCTTT
>DAINBR010000461.1:0-1827 GCA_036732865.1 Bacteroidota bacterium
AGGGACGGTTGCAGGCGACCCGGCCGTCAGTTCCGGTACATCCGCTGGTTTCAACGACACGAACGCGAATCGATTGTCGCGATCAGGAAATGTAAGGCGTCTCGAGACCCCGGGGAGGTCGACATGGATCCCGGCACGGCCGATGAGGTCCATCAACGCATCCTGCAAGCGTCCCTTGGGCAGGGCAAAGAGAAGCGTATCCATCAGAGTGTCCCCAGCACGGCATCCATGGCAAGAGAGAACCCCACGGCAGGAAGGTCGACACCAAATTCGCGCACGAGCGAGTCATAGCGGCCGCCGTTCCCCAGTTCCCGGTGTGCGCTCGCGCTAAAAAAGGTGAACATAATTCCGGTATAGTATTCCATCTCATCGATCTCCGTAAGGTCGTACACTATCCTGTCGCCCCAACGGGCGAGAGACCTGCCCAGGGCGCGCAGATGTGCAATCGCCTCCTGTGAATCGGATTGCGTCATCGCGCCTTCCGCGACATCGAGGACGGACGCATCGCCGATGCACCTCGCAAGAAGCTGAAGTTGATGCACCGTTTCGGGTGCCGCTCCGATATTCCGCAATTGATCCGCCAATCCGCGTGCGTCTTTGTGATCGATGAATGACTTCACCTTCTCACGAGATGAATCGTCAAGTTGAAGCGCTGCAATTACACCCCGGAAGACGTTTGCGTGGTTGAGATGAATGCGCACGTCGGAACACCCCAGCCTTTCCAGACACTGCATCGCCAGATTGATCACCTCAGCATCGCTGGACAGGCCATTTGCTCCTAGCAATTCGGCGCCGACCTGCCATACCTCGCTGTAATCTCCCCGCTTGGGGTCGGGCCGGCGGAACACATCGCCGCTGTACCAGAACCGTAGCGAACCGGTCGAGTTCCGAAGCCGCGACGAGACGATGCGGGCGACCGCCGGCGTGAAATCTGCCCGCAGCGCAAGCAAGTGATCATCGCGGTCGAGAAACTTGAAAGCCCGTTCGCCGATGCCCTGATTGCCGAGCGTGTAGGTGTCAAGAAACTCTATTGTTGAGGGCCGGATTTCTCTGTAGCCGGCCGTCGAGAACTCTGTTGCGAGGAGCGATTCTGTGGCGCGTCGTCGATCGGCTTCTTCAAAAAGCAGGTCACGGAATCCGGGGGGAAGAGCGAGTAGAGATCGAATCATTGGTTGACTGTGCCCCGCTAGGGAATAGTTGGAATCTGCATAGTCTATCTGCGCCAGACCTGTGTGCCGCGTCGCAAAAAGCAGAAAACCCCTCTTGGGGTTCCAAGAAGGGCTTTCGGAAATCTCTCACCGTAGACCGGTTCTCTCAACCACCAAGAGTCAGGTGCTCCGCGCAATGGTGGTGATGGTGATGATTCAGAAGCGTATTTACTGGGTTTTTCATGACTTTTCTAGTATACAAAATGCACAGAAAAGAGTCAACAAGGGCAGCTAAAGTTCAGCGCTGACGCCTATTGAAGGAAGGAGGCCGATCGAGCTCTCGTCCATCTCCACTCGCTGCTCCCGGGCGTTCCACCTGACCGACCCCGCATGCTTGTTATTGTAGACATTCTGAATGTCGACATAGGTGATCAATGTCCATGACGCGAAATTCCATCGCCTGTCGACCCGGATGTCGAGGCTGTGGAGGGCCGCGGTTCGTTCGCTGTTGTACAACGCTATGTTCTGTGTTCCATTCGCATTGAAGGGCGTGTACGGGTGGCCAGATGCATAACGGAACTTCATGCTGGCTTCCCACTTTTCGTTGAATTGGTAGCCTGCACTGGCATTGAAGATCACTTCCTGGTCGAACGATCCGAGTCGTTCCACTCCGTCAAGG
>DAINBR010000462.1:0-1773 GCA_036732865.1 Bacteroidota bacterium
CCATAACAATATCCGGGAAACCCAGATCGATGACCCCTGGAAGGGGTATTCTCCTGTGGCCTATCAAGATCGGGGCATACACTACTATCTCGGGAACAACTCGGGACTGGTGCATGCGTTTGTGGATTCCAACAAAGTGGTCAATGGCCAGACCTACTACTACGCCGTGGTCTCGTATGACCATGGCGATTCGGTCGGCATTCCGCCGACGGAGTCTACAAAGAAAATCACCGTGGATCCCATCACCTCGCAACTGGGCTTCGACGTCAATACCTGCCAGGCCGTCCCGGGCCCCCGGGCAAGCGGCTATGTGCCGCCGGTGATCGGCAGCCAGAACGTGATGCACAATACTGGCATCGGGACCGGCGAGGTGATGTTCCGAATTCTGAATGACCGGACAGTGACCCAGGGAGGGGAGTACACCATTACCTTCGCCGACACGCTTCTCGTGAACGGCAAGAGACAGAATGCAAAGAACTATTCCGTCCTGAACACTCGCCCAGTGAAGGAGACGTTTGTTCCGTTCGATACGAACTTCGCCGCACTCAGACAGAACAACATCGCCGATGACGGCTTCCTGAAGGTCACCGGGGCCGACGGGACGGTATACGCGCGCGGAACGGACTATGTGGTGAATCTGGAACGGGGATCCGTACGCCGAACCGCCGCGAGTGCGATGCCCGACAACGGATCATTCACCATTGAATACCGATACTACCCCGTATTCCGGAGTGTGGCGCTGAAAGCGGAGGACTCCAATCCGGTGTTCGACGGCATTCAGCTGCGCATCAACGACCATTCCGAACTGGCTTACGATTCGACACGATCAAAGTGGGTGGAGGGGAATTCGAACTACGATTTCACGGCCCGTCTCACAAATCTCGGCAACCGCAAACGGCTCTGGCCGGCGGATTACGAGATCCGGTTTTCCGCCCAGAATATCGATTCGGCGATGAACCTGAACCCCGGAATAATGAAAATACCTGTACGCTACTCAGTGAGTGACGTAACGACCGGGACGCGGAACAGAATCCTGACATTCCTGGTGGAGAATCCCGCGACCCGGAATGCACAGTGGGATCCGGGCGAGGACATCGTGTTGTTCAAGCCCGGAGCGACCGGACTGGGAACGGACACCACCACCTGGAGCGTCATCGTTACGAAGCCGCAGGACCCAACGCGGACAGCGCATGTCCCCAGCGACGGTGACGTGTTGTTCATCAAGACGCGGCGGCCGTTCTACGGAGTCGACGCATTCACGCTGACCACCGAAAGCGGGACGATGGACCTTCAGCTGGCGAGCTCGCGGCTGGACAAGATTTACGTTGTTCCAAACCCGTATGTGGGCCTGAGTACCATCGAGCCGACCAATCGCCTTCCCGGCGCGACGCGCGGTGAACGGAGGATCTATTTCGAAAACCTCCCGCCGCTGTGCACGATCAGGATTTTTACGATCAACGGTGATCTCGTGCAGACAATCGAGCACGACAGCGGCGTGGACTATGCGCGCGAATACTGGAATCTGCTCAACCGCGACGGGTTCAGCGTGTCCTATGGCGTCTATGTGGCGCACATTGATGCCCCCGATGTCGGGGAGAAGATCGTCAAATTCGCGTTGATCAAGTGACCCCGGCCCACCGCATGGGGTTGCGTGCTTGACTTATCGGTCATTGATATTGCAGACGGAGGTTTTATGAATATGCAGGACCGCAGGCGCACACCGATAGTGCTGGTTGGAATTTTGCTGCTCTGCCTCACAGCATCGGTTGGCGT
>DAINBR010000463.1:0-1766 GCA_036732865.1 Bacteroidota bacterium
CTCCATCCTGGACCATTATCTGGGCCCACCCCCTGCAACGGTGACTGTGGACGGCCGGAAAATGAGCCCCGGGGAATATCTTGCCGACGTCGCGCGTTTGAATCCCGACGACTATGTGGACATTTTTTCGCTGATGGAAAAGCCATATTTTCGGAAGGTGGAGTTCGAAGTGCCGGACAACTGGTGGCATAGCAAGGAATACTACAACATCCCCCTGGATGATTTCATGCGAGTACTCAAGAATGCCGTCCGCAACGGGTATTCTGTCGCGATCGGAGGGGACTTCTCCGAGGCAGGGTATTCGTACGGCTCCGCCGGGATCGCCATTGTTCCGTCATTCGATATCCCCTCTGCGGGAATCGATGAGCTCTCAAGGCAGTTTCGCTTCAGCAACGGAACAACCACCGATGACCACGGACTGCACCTCGTGGGCTACACCGAAAAGGATGGTAAAGACTGGTATCTGGTCAAGGATTCCTGGAGCACTGCTTACAACAGCGCCCACCCGGGCTACTACTTTTTTCACGAAGACTATGTGAAGTTGAAAATGCTCGGGTTCTCCGTGCACAAAGATGCGGTCCGTGACGTGCTCGCGAAATTCACGGAATAGGTGGCCGCGTCATGGCCCTGCGACGGGTACAGTACTGCAGATTGGTGCACTACTGCGAACCGTGGTGCTGGCCCCGCAACGTCCGATTGAGGAACGCTGTGACCAGCGTTGAGGCCTCTTCGAACCAGGGTTGGAAAAGCCAGAAGGGATGTGGGGTGCCCGGCAGCGTATGAACTTCGGAATATACACCGTGAGAGTTCAGTTTGGCAATCATCGCATCCCGTCCTGCGTGAAACCGATCGAATGAACTGTTGATGAACATGATTGGCGGCGTTGCCGCACTCGTCCAGTTGAGCGGAGATGCTTCTCTCCAGAGCTCCGGCCGTTCGTGATACGCACTCCCGAACCATCTCTTCCCCGCCGAGGGCTTTGCCGGATCGCCGTCCTTCCCGCTTTCGGCGCTGTCTGTGAAGTCAAGAACCCCGTCGATGTCGATGATCGCCTGGACGGCCGTGGAACGGCCTGGATGAGTGCCTCTGCCCTCGAACTCACCCCGGTTTCCGGTCGTCCCGAGGAGAGCCGCGAGCGTTCCTCCTGCTGATCCGCCCATCACGGCAATGCGCGAACTGTCGATGTTGTATTCGCCGGCATGAGCACGCATCCATCTGATCGCCGCCTTGAGATCGTGTACCCCCGCGGGGTACTTTGCTTCAGGCGAAAGACGGTATTCGACGGTTGCAGCCACAAAGCCGTGGGCGGCAAGATAATGCGCCATCGGCGTCTCCATTTTTCTGTTTCCCGAGGCCCAACCGCCACCATGAATGATCAAGACTCCCGGGAATGGCCCGTCACCTTGATTCAGGGGAGCGAACAGGTCCAGCGAAAGGTGCCTGTATCCATAGGCAGTGTAGACAATATTCGGAAGGGTGCGCACGTCACGAGATGCCGATATTTCCGCGGGCACCGCGCCGGGGTGCTTATCGCGGAGATTCTGCCAGGCGGCCCATGTCGTGAATGAGGTATCCGCAGGTGGCAACATCGGATCCGGCGTTGTCCGCATCCCTGTCACGTCCGCGCCAGGAGCATGAATTTGCAGCCAGCGCGGATACCGCTCGAAGACTATTGCCGGATCTTCCGTGTACCAGGCGTACCCCGTTCGACGTTCCCGTTCGACCTCAGCCATCGAATAGACCGTTCTGCCGTCACGATTGCAGAA
>DAINBR010000464.1:0-1733 GCA_036732865.1 Bacteroidota bacterium
AGACGCTTCTCCTCGTCCAGATCGATAGGCGGAGCATCTCCCGCGACCAAATGGTGAACAACCGCAAGGTATTCCGAGCCGCCAATGTGACCATTGCATCTGCCGAGCAAGAATACCCGGTCGCCTGGATTCTTGAAGTACGACGTGGTTGCCTTGCGCACGTCTTCCAGCACGCCCAGCATTCCAATAACGGGTGTCGGATAAACACTTGTCGTCGGACTCTCATTGTAGAAACTCACATTCCCTCCCGTTACCGGCGTGCCAAACACCCGGCATGCCTCTCCAATCCCCGCAACGGCTTCCTTGAACTGCCAGTACACCCCCGGTTTGTAAGGGTTACCGAAATTCAAGCAATTTGTTATCGCCACCGGCACGGCGCCGGTGCAAGCCACGTTCCGCGCAGATTCTGCCACGGCTATCTTTCCCCCGAGCCGAGGATTTAGATAAACGTATCTACCGTTGCAGTCCGTCTTTAAAGACAAACCTTTAACTGTATGTTGTACATTAACTACGGCTGCATCAGCTCCAGCTAATACTACGTTATTCGTTCTTACCATGCTGTCGTATTGGTCATAGACCCATTGTTTCGATGCTATGTTCGGGTCACTCAGCAATGTGACAAGAACTTCCACCAGATTCCCGGGCATGGGAATACTGTTGATATCCAAATTCTGCACTGAATCCAGGTAATCCGGCCTGCGTGCTTCCCTGGTGTACACCGGAGCACCTCCGCCAAGCACGAGCGAATCAGGAGGAACATCGGCGACTTTCCTGCCCCGGTAGCGCACAATGAGCCGATCACCGTCAATTACCTCACCAATGATCTCCGCGTGCAGGTCCCACTTGTTGAAGACCGCGCGGACGTCATCTTCGTGCCCCTTTTGCGCAACCACCAGCATGCGCTCCTGTGACTCCGAAAGCATTAACTCGTACGCAGACATGCCGGTTTCCCGCGCCGGCACCCGGTCAAGGTTTACATCCATACCGCATTTTCCGCGGGCGCTCATCTCGGAAGTGGAACAAATGATCCCGGCCGCACCCATATCCTGTATTCCCACGACAAAGCCCGTTCTGATCGCCTCCAGCGTGGCCTCCAACAGGAGCTTTTCCGTGAAGGGGTCCCCTACCTGAACCGACGGACGTTTCTTCTCGGATTCTTCGGAGATTTCCTCTGACGCGAACGTTGCTCCGTGGATGCCGTCTCTCCCGGTCGCCGATCCCACGATCATTACCGGATTTCCCCGTCCCTTTGCAGTAGCGCTCGCCCACTCTCCGTGTTTGACGATGCCGACAGACATCGCATTTACCAGCGGGTTCTCATGGTAGCAGGCGTCGAAGTACACTTCACCCGCTACAGTTGGCACCCCGAAGCTGTTCCCGTAGTCGCCTATCCCCCTGACCACACCGTCCACGAGGAAACGGGTCCGCGGGTGTTTGATGTCGCCAAATCGGAGTGAATTGAGAGATGCGATGGGACGAGCACCCATGGTGAATATGTCGCGCATGATCCCGCCGACGCCTGTGGCAGCCCCCTGATAGGGCTCCACCGCGGAGGGATGATTGTGGCTCTCGATTTTGAACGCCACCGCAAGCCCGTCACCGATGTCCACGAGTCCCGCGTTTTCCTCCCCCGCACTCACCAGCAGCCGTCCGCCGCTCCTTGGAAGTGCTTTCACCATGGCGATGGAATTCTTATAGCTGCAGTGTTCACTCCACATGACGCTGTAGATGCC
>DAINBR010000465.1:0-1703 GCA_036732865.1 Bacteroidota bacterium
CAACGTACGAGAGGCAGGACAGATGATTGAGGCATGCCGGAACGCTGGCGTGCGTCTCATGGTGGGCCATCTGGTACGCTTCTCACCATTGATCCGGCACATCCGCGACCTGATTCGTTCCGGCGCCCTCGGTTCCATCACGCATGCCCGTGCTGATTTTGTGTATGACGCACGTACAAGCCGCCGCAGATGGCTGCACAAGAGGGCTATTGCGGGTGGGGGGCCGGTGTTCGACATCGGGGTCCATTGTCTCGATACTCTCCGGTTTCTTCTTGATGACGAAGTCGCATCGGTCCTCAGCGTCCTCACGCCCTCCCCGACACCGGAGGCAACGGAAGAAAGTGCGCTCATCGGGCTCAGGTTCTCACGCGGCACGATCGGGGCGGTGTTTTGTTCCTATGCCTCTTCCGTGCGCGATAAGCAGCTGGAAATCATAGGGACACAAGGGCTGATCAAGGCCGGAGATTTCAGTTCGGGCGGTCATGACACTGGCATGACCATGACGCTCGGGACCGATGCGCATCCGGAGACCATCGTCAAGACGTTTTCGATACCGAATCTTGTCACCGCAGAAGTGCAGCATTTCACCGCGGCGGTGCTGGAGGGCGGCGAACTGGAGAGCCCGGGTGAAAACGGACTGGCAAATCAACGAGTGCTGGACGCTGCAATGGCAGGGGGAATGCAGGGAGGGAGCGAGTAATGCGGATGACGGAGTTGCCGCCTGTAATAAGCTGGTGTGTCGTCGGGGTACTTTCCTGCAGCGGGTGCGGGGAGGACACGACGATGAACGATCGTGCCGTGCATGATGAGGCTGCACGCCTGGCGCATGAGCTCGTTATCGTGGATACGCATCTTGATGTTCCGTACCGGCTGCTCACGCGGCCTGTGGATGTTGCGGAATCGACATTCTCCACCAATTTTGACTATCCCCGGGCCATTGCAGGGGGACTGGACTGTGCTTTCTTTGCGGTGTACGTTCCGCATTCCTACGAAACCAAGGGAGGCGCAAAGGAATTCGCGGAGAAAACCATCGCAGATATCGGCCGACTTGTTGCCCGGCGACCAGATCGCTTTGCCCTTGTGCATACCCCCGATGAAATTACCCCGGCCCGGAAACGCGGACAGGTGGCGATCGCCATGGGTATCGAAAACGGCGCGCCTCTGGAGGGGAACCTGGGCAACGTGCAATTGTTCCATGATCGCGGCATCCGGTATATCACACTTGCGCATGTCCACGCGAATCACATCAGTGATGCGTCGTGGGACACAACGCGCCTCTGGAATGGACTCAGCCCGTTCGGAGAACTCGTCGTCGCCGAAATGAACCGCGTCGGTATGATCATCGATATTTCTCATCTTTCCGACAGTGCGGCCTTCGATGTGCTCCGGATCTCCCGTGCACCGGTGCTTGCCACCCATTCATCCTGCCGCCACTTCACTCCAGGATTCGAACGGAACATGAGCGACGACCTCCTCCGTGCGCTCGCTGCCAACGACGGGGTCATCGACATCAATTTCGGTTGCCCCGTCAAGAAGGTGCTGGGACGCTGCCGCGGCGGATTCCACCTCAGTCAGCCCGAAATCGCGCTCGAAATTGTGCGGCGGACCCGTGATGTGGTGCCGCACGAGATTCCCGTCACCGTCAAAATGCGGCGAGGCATCGACGACTCGACAGAAAGCCGCGACAAATTCTTTCAGATCTT
>DAINBR010000466.1:0-1653 GCA_036732865.1 Bacteroidota bacterium
CATCTCATTATACGGATCGCCGATCAACGGATTGAGAGTGACCATGCTGATGGTTACATATCCCGATCCAGATTCCTGCCAGAGTTTGTACCGCGCAATTGCTGTTGCGGCTCCGAAGCGGCGGACGGAGTCTTTCGCCACTGCCGTGAGCATACCATTCACCAGGCGCGTGCCGGAGTTGGCGTATCCAAGCGACGATGACCCCCACATCGCGATTGCCCCCCGGTTGTCTGCAAGCACGAACTTTTCGGCGAGAACAGTACTGGATGGTTCAGCGAATGCCGAGACGTTGCAGCTTGTCGAGGCGATGAAGGGGAGCCTCCCCGTGCTGTTTTCCAGTTCGTTCGGATCGCCGATGTCAACGTTCCAGATCTCGCCCGCGGCATGCCCCAGGAAATTCACAAATGACAGCCCATTTGTGAACAGCGCGCGCATCTCGACCTTCTTATCGCCGTTGATGACATCGTCCGTATTTTTGTAGATTCGAAACGGCGTCCCTCCGACGGGCGGAGCAAGTACGTTGTTGGTAATGAGAGGTTCCGTCAGCATGTTGAATACGGTCTGTTCCGATATGCCGATGCCGCCGGTGATGAACATGAAGTTCTTGTTCCACTCTGCAAGTGAAGGCGTATCGAAACCGATCACTTTGTCAACCGTGCGCCGTGCCTGCACGGTGTCCTGCACCGGGAGACGGGCAAGAATCAACGATGAAAGGAATGGATACACTGGGTCAAAGCAGCCGTACCAGTTGTCGCCCGCAGGAACGCCATATGCCGGAACGAAATCGATCTTGATTGACGAGGAGATGAATTTGTGAGGATCCCATGATGCGTCGCCGAAGAACAGCACCGATGACAGTGCAGGCGGGGCCCAGCGCGCATAGGCATAGCGGAGGAATTCCTTGATAGCTTCGGCGCTCTTCATCCCGTAGCCAAATTCGTCATAAAGGTCGTCCACATCCACGACAATGGCCCGCACTCCATTTCGTGTCGCTCTGTGGGAGGCCAACACCTGTGCAGCAGTGCGGAATACCCTGTGCGTCACGATGAGGTAATCTGCACCCCCGGATCTGTTGCGAAGGTCGGAAAATTCCTTGCCCCGGATTTCTTGCACGGGCACCCGTCCCGCCTCTGAAACAGCAACGTACCGGTGATGACTGCCGAGCGAATCCATGAAGATTGCGGAAAACCCGGTTGAGGGAGATCCATGTACCTCAAGCCCGGAGATTTTCCGCAGCGTGGCGACATCAAAAACTTCAATCGCGCTATCGGGAAAACCCTGCACCGTATATGACGCTATGCCCTGACCTTCATTGCCCGAAAATACAAGTGAGCCGCCGGCTGCATCGAGGCCGCGGGTGTATTCGACTTCAAACCAGTCGAGATAGAACTGGTTCGGGACGCTTGGTGTCGAAACAGACGTGATTTTCAGTGCATTTAATCCTTCTTTCAGCCATCCGGCCGGAACAACCGTGCGCAGGAACCCACGCGCGCGGCCGTTGAACTGCGCCTCTCCGACGAGTGAATCATTCACCCAGACACGCGCAATATGATCCGGAGTATTGTAGTGGAGCGTGGTGCTGAAGAGCTTCACAGTGATAACCGCGTCGTCGCCCGCCGCTGCGACACGGTGATCCAGCTCGAAAGGGAAAGT
>DAINBR010000467.1:0-1645 GCA_036732865.1 Bacteroidota bacterium
AAGTTCGACCAGGAGGTTACGGTCGGCATCATTTATATGTTGAATCTGTCGCATTTGGTGGACGATAAGATCCATGCCCGTTCCATCGGGCCGTATTCGCTCATCACTCAGCAGCCGCTCGGCGGGAAAGCGCAGTTCGGCGGCCAGAGGTTCGGCGAGATGGAGGTGTGGGCGCTGGAGGCATACGGTGCCGCACACGTGCTGCAGGAAATTCTGACCGTCAAGAGTGATGATGTCGCCGGTCGCGCAAAAGTGTACGAAGCGATCGTCAAAGGCGACAATCTCCCCGACTCGAACGTCCCGGAATCGTTCAATGTGCTGATCCGGGAACTCATGGGTCTGGGGCTGGATGTGAAACTAGAGTAGCTTGACCACCGGAAGGAGGGAAGCCCTTTTGCTGCGTCACGATAGAGAAGCACGAAAGACGTTCTCCAAGATCACCATCAGCCTCGCCTCATCGGACATGATCCTTGCCCGTTCGCACGGCGAGGTGACCAAACCGGAGACGATCAACTACCGGTCGTTCCGGCCCGAGAAGGATGGGCTGTTCTGCGAGAAGATCTTCGGGCCTGTGCGGGACTGGGAATGCCATTGCGGCAAGTACAAGCGCATCCGCTACCGCGGCATCATCTGCGATCGCTGCGGCGTGGAAGTCACTCAGAAAAGCGTCCGACGCGAACGCATGGGACACATCGCCCTTGCGGTCCCGGTGGTCCATATCTGGTACTTCCGCTCGCTCCCGTCCAAGATCGGCTATATCCTGGGTATGACCACCAAGGACCTCGAGAAGATCATCTACTACGAGTCCTATGTCGTGGTGAACCCCGGACTCACCGGCCTGCAGCGCAAAGACCTGATCTCGGAAGAGCAGTTCTTCGAAGTGCTGGGATCTTTGCCGGAGAATAATGACGAGCTGGAGTTGACCGACAAGCGCCGGTTCGTGGCGATGATCGGCGGCGAGGCGGTGAAGCACCTGTTGAAGGGCGTGGACATCGAAGCCCTCGCGGCAGAGCTCCGCGCGCAGATCCGCGAAGAATCTTCCGTGCAGAAAAAACAGGAAGCCCTGAAGCGTCTGCGCGTGGTCGAAGCATTCCGCGAGCGCGAAGGCTCTCCCCTGAACAAACCGGAGTGGATGGTCCTCGACATCATCCCGGTGATTCCGCCCGAACTCCGCCCCCTGGTTCCACTCGAAGGAGGGCGGTTCGCGACGTCGGACCTGAACGACCTGTACCGGCGTGTCATCATCCGCAACAACAGGCTGAAACGGCTCATCGATATCAAAGCGCCGGATGTGATCCTGCGGAACGAGAAACGCATGCTCCAGGAGGCCGTCGATTCGCTCTTCGACAACTCCCGCCGCGTGAATGCCGTGCGCAGTGACAATAATCGCGCTCTGAAATCGCTGTCCGATATGCTGAAAGGCAAACAGGGACGGTTCCGCCAGAACCTCCTCGGCAAGCGTGTCGATTATTCCGGCCGCTCGGTGATCGTGGTCGGCCCGGAACTCAAATTGCACGAGTGCGGCCTCCCGAAGGACATGGCCGTGGAGCTGTTTAAACCGTTCGTGATCCGCAAACTCATCGAACGCGGCATCGTGAAGACGGTGAAAAGCGCCAAGAAGATGGTGGACAAGAAAGGTCCCGAG
>DAINBR010000468.1:0-1589 GCA_036732865.1 Bacteroidota bacterium
AGAAGAACCGTTTGCCTCCCACCTCATGCTTCAGTCCAGGGACCCCATAGAGTTTGCGCAGGCTGGCGCGTCCAGCCGGGTTGCCGGAGCCGAGATAGTACCGGCCGTCGCTGTCGTCTTCATGCAGGAATACGGCGCGCACCGATGAAGGGGCCGCTGTCAGGATTTTGGAAAGGGCATTCGCCGATTTCACGAGTGGGGGCGAGGATGCCGCCACGCTCAGAATCACCAGCGTTTCCTGTTCATCTCCGCGTACGATCAGATAGCGCAATGCCGAAACCAGCGCACGAAAAGCCGGGGACGATATCGCGGTCATGACCCGCCGGTACACCTCCTGGTGCGAGGCGGGTTCGATGTCGCATGCATTGACCGGCAGGATGCCTCCCGTTGCGGATTCATCCGGATCGATCAGTCCAAGCACGACATCCCGGCCCTGGACATAGAGCTTGCGTTTCGAGATGGAACGATACCGTCGTCCCTGGGGAGAGGCTAGAAGCGGATGGAGCAGCAAAGGACTGAACGATTGCTCCCAGAATTGCCGTACGGCTTCGCGTTTCCCTGCGAGTTCGGTCTCGTACGTCATACGGGACGCGTTGCAGAGGGAGCAACGGCGTCCGGCTGCCGTTGTGCAAACAGCCCGGGAGAGATCCGTGCCGGGAGGCACGGTACGTAAAGCCCGATCGAGAAGTTCTTTGTATGAAGTCATGGCGTGCCCAACAAAGGAAAGGGAGCATCTGATTGATGCTCCCTTGACTGCCAGGTGGTGTTCAGACACTACACCGGGAGGATCCGCTTGATGACAAGTTCAAGATAGTTGAGGTCAAAAGGTTTTGTGATGAACTCGTCGGCGCCGAGCTTCATACTTTCCGAACCGACCGAGTAGCCGAGCCGGCCTGTGAGCATGATCACGCGCGTCGGCATACCCTGCTCGCGGATATGTTGCAGTACCTCCAGACCGGTCTTCTTTGGCATGTTGATGTCGAGGAGGACGAGCGCGAACGGGCCTTCCTGCAACTTCTGGATGGCCTCTTCGCCGTCACTAGCTGACTCTGTCAGGTATCCCAGGACGGTCAGCTGTTCACACAGCAGCTCGCGCAGGGCATCTTCATCGTCGGCGACAAGTATGCGGATCGGGGGCATGGATTCTTTCCATGCCTATATAGACAAACTCTCGAAAAAAATCAACCTCGCGGGTAATAATGGCAGGCGTCAGGGAAAAATCCGGCGCTGTTTTCGCGGAATTCTCGATGTTTGATCATCACACACACCTTCTCCGGATGGTCCGCCTGCTCCGGATTGCAGTGGTCGTCTCCGCGCTGGAATCGCCCGCCCAGGATACCGGTCTGATTTTTCAGGAGACTTTCGACAACGTCGCTCCTCCGGCCCTGCCGGCAGGATGGCGGTCATCACAGAGAAAAGCGCCGGGAATGAACGACTGGGGAACAACTTCCTCCACGGTGCTTTCCCCGCCGGGTGCAGTCCTGGTAACGAATGCCACACTGGAACAGTGGCTGGTCACACCGGTCATCGATTGTCGGGAGCAGAAACCGCTCGGGGTGCGTATGACGGTGCGTCGTTCGGGAACGTTC